>DAIUFH010000080.1:0-9064 GCA_036844705.1 Tissierella sp. | reverse complement strand
CGACCATTGTATTCTTCAAATTAACATACATTTGGGCTACTCCTGCGGTATATATTCCAGTTGGTCTACTACCTGGTATACTTAGGGCACCTCTCGTCCTTTCCCTGCAACCCATAGTAAGTACTATAGCCTCTGCTTGATATTCTTTTAACCCATCTTTTGAAACCGATGTTAGACGTTTATCAGGTGTGATTTCCAAAACTGTAGTATCCGTCAAGTAATCAATTCCTAACTTATCTACCTCATCAATAAATCTTTGAGCATATTCAGGACCACTAAGGGTTTCCTTAAATCTAGTCAAGCCGAAACCATCATGGATACATTGACGTAGAATTCCGCCCAATTCTTTTTCACGTTCAATAATTAAGATATCTTCAATTCCTTGTTTTCTTAATTCTACTGCTGCTGCAAGCCCCCCAGCTCCACCACCAACAATAATAACATCCTTATTAATCACAGCCATTAGCCTCTCACCTTCCCAGTAAACATATATGATCCTTCACGATTGTACAATATCTCTTCCCTTTTCTTGTGCTTAACATCTTGAATTAACTCAGTTACACGAGTCTGACAATACCCTCCTTGACATCTGCCCATCATGCAACGGCAGCGATACTTAATCCCTGTAACAGTGTCAACTCCTAAAGGGTTGTTTATTGCATTTAATACTTCTGCCTTAGTAATAGTTTCACAACGACATACGATTTCCCCATAATTAGGGTCTTTTTCAATAAGCTTCCTTTGTACATCTATGGGTTGTTTATGAAAAACAACTTGTGCCTTTCTAAAAGGATTAAAGTTAGGATTTTCTCTCAATAAAGTCTTTTCCTTTATTAATCTAACAACTTCTCTTCCAATAGGAGTTGCACTTGTCAATCCAGGGGATTCTATACCTACTAGATTAACTGTATTTGGAGCCTCATCCCTAGCCTCTATAACAAAATCCTCATATCCACCTTTATTGGTGAGCTTTGGTCTAATTCCACTGAAGTTTCTAATGAAATATTCCCTTTTTATATAAGGTAACAATTTCTTACCTTCCTCAAAAAGCATATCAATTACGGGTTTAGTAGCAGAATAATCATCACAACAATCTAGATAATCAGCACTTGGCCCTATAAATACATTTCCGTCTACAGATGGTGTTAGGTGTATACCCAAGCCCCCTTGCTTTGGATTTACAACTGGATATACAGGCATATTCAAATACTCACCCATTTTCTTATCTAAAATAATATACTCTCCACGGCATGGGTATATTTCATATCCGTCTATTCCAAGCATTTTTGATATTTTGTCTGAATTCAATCCTGCGCAATTGATTATCCATTTAGCCTTATAAGTTTTTTTCTTGGTTTTAATTATGTACAATTCATTTACTCTGTTTATATCTTCCACAGCGTCACCAAAATAATATTCAACACCATTATCATGTGCATTTTCTGCCAAGGCAATTGTATAATCAAAGGGATCCATGATTCCAGTCATAGGAGAATACATAGCAAATTCTCCGCCAACATTTTGAGCTAATTCATTCAGCCTTTTTTTATCTATTATTTCTAGACCAGGACAGCCATTCATATCCCCTTGCTCTTTTGACTTTAACAATTGTTTCATATCATCATCATCAAAGCCTACGACAACCTTTCCGGTTCGAACAAAAGGTATGTCCAATTCCTTCGCAACTTGATCAAATTCTAAATTCCCTTCAACACAAAACTTTGCCATTTTGGAACCTGGTTTGTTGTTAAAACCAGCATGCAATACTCCTGAATTTCTTCCGCTAGTCTCACATACTACATCTAGTTCCTTTTCCAGTACTGCCATATTTACTTCTTTTGAACCATCTAACAAGTACCTGGATAGTTCTCGTGCTACTGCATTTCCAACTACTCCGGCACCAATAATGATAAAATCATATATCCTGTCCATACAGCTCCCTCCATGTCAACACTTTTATTTATCTATATAGTTAACTATATGACTATATCATTATATTATTCCTAAATGTAAACGTTGTCAATAGAAATAAAAAAATATATATTAACTATTTAAATCGTATTAAATAGTTAATATATATTCATCAATGACATCCCGTTTATTCTAAAGTAAATTTGATTATTTCTTTTTTCTTTATATCTTTATATGTTACACTAAGATGTTCTTCCATAATCCTTCTAGATTTAGTTTCATCTTTACTAATAATTGCATTACAAATAGCAGTGTGATATTTTAAAGTTCTACTTCTATTTTCAATTTTTAACTCTTCAATAATATCAAGCAATTGTCGTCTCATAAGCTCACCAAGTGTTTGCATAAGTTTTACACTCAATACATTTTTTGAAGCATTTACAACTGCTAGGTGAAAATCATAATCTAATTGAGAAAAAAATGTATGGTCAGACTTCATGTTCGCCTCCGTCTTTGAAACTATATCTCTAAGAATTTTTCTATCTTCTTCGGTATGTCTCAATGCTGCTAGTCCTGCTGCCTCAACCTGTATTGCTCTTCTTAATTCGAAAAGATCAGTATTGGTAGGTTTCTCAAACAACATCGCATATATCAATGGCAAATAATTTATATTATCCTGTGGATTGTTTATGGTAATGCCAGATCTAGTTCCGATAGATACTATTCCTAGAAACTCCAAAACTCTTAAAGCTTCTCTTAAAGTTGGTCTACTTACATTAAGCATTTTAATTAATTCAGGTTCACTAAATAGTTTGTCACCATATTCCAACTCACCTTCATAAACCATAGTAAGTATCTTATCGACGATTTGTAGATATGTTTTTTTATTTTTAATGGGAGTAAAACTCAATTTATCCATTTAAACATTCCTTTATTTGTTTTTTGTTAATTAATATACAAACATGAATTATTATACCATAGAATTTGATAATTCTCAAGATAGCTAATTAGTTAACTAACTATACATTAATACTAAATCAAAAAGAACCTAAAAAAGGTTCTCTTTAATAGCAAAAACTAATTGCCTTTATTCAGCGTTATAAAAAGCCTTATAAGCCTTGTAAGTCATATAAAGATCAACTTTACTAATTAGTTCAATTGGTGCATGCATGCTTAGCATTGGAGTACCACAGTCTACAACCTCTGCTCCTTTATTTGCTAAAATATATGCGATAGTACCTCCTCCACCTTGGTCAACCTTTCCTAACTCACCAACTTGCCATGTAACATCTCCGGAATTGAAAATATTTCTAACTTCCGCTAAAAATTCAGAGTTAGCATCATTAGAGCCCGACTTTCCTTTTGAACCAGTATATTTTGTAAGTGTAACTCCTTTACCTATAAAGGCTGAATTTCGCTTATCTAAAACATCAGGAAAGTTTGGATCAAATCCTGGTGTAACATCGCCAGACAGAACCTTTGAATTGCTTAATGCTCTTCGTAGTCCCAGATAACTTGTAATACCTTGTACATTTAACAGCTCTGCAACAACATTTTCAAAGAAATCTGATTGCATACCTGTGTTACCCATGCTGCCAACTTCCTCTTTATCTACAAAAAGTCCAACTGTTGTATATTTAGGATTCTCTGTTTCTAACACAGCTTTAAGTGCAGAATATGAACAAACACGGTCATCATGTCCATGTGCAGATATCATACTTCTATCAATACCAACATCCCTTGCCTTCCCTACTGGTACAACCTCAAGCTCTGCCACTGTAAAATCTTCTTCTTCGATTCCATATTTTTCATTTAAAAGTTTCAATATATTAAATTTAACCTTTTCGTCCATGTCACTTCCACGATATGGAATACTACCTATTATTACATTGAGTCCTTCTCCGGTAATACCTTCACCCATTTTCTTTTCCATTTGATCCTTTGATAGATGCGGAAGTAAATCTGTGATATATAGAACTGGATCTTGCTCATCCTCACCAATTACAATAGAAATCTTCTCTCCATTTTTAGTAAATATTACCCCATGTAAAGCCAAAGGTAAAGCTACCCATTGATATTTCTTGATTCCTCCATAATAGTGTGTTTTAAACATACCTAATCCACCATCTTCATATAGAGGAAAAGCCTTTAAATCCAGCCTTGGAGCATCTAAATGACTGCCCACTATCCTCATACCTTTGTCCAATGCTTCAGAACCAAGTACAAATAATGCTACTCCCTTTCCTTTGTTTTCTGCATAAATTTTGTCTCCAGACTTAAAATTACCTTTTGCTAATACTTCTTCAATTGAAGTGAAACCTTCAGCTTTTGCCTGTTTTATTATTTCATCAGTACATTCTCTTTCAGTTTTTCCCTTATCCAAAAAGAGTTTATAGTCTTCACTAAGTCCAAAAACATTTTCCAATTCACCTTCTTTTAATCGTTCCCAAGCATTGTGAAACTTCTTAGTCAATTGTTTTTGCAAATCCTTATCAGCCATAAAAACCTCCTAAATTATTTAATAACATTTCTATTTTAATTATACCATCTATTAATTCTATTTATCTATTTCAAAATAATTTCTCCAAATTTAAACAATTTCAATATTATTATTACTCTTTATAAAGGAATTATAAATAACTTGGTAATATTCTAAGATATATTCGCTAGTTTTTCCCCAATTGTTTTTAGTGTATCCATCTTTTGAGATAAGATTTCTGTTGCCTCTGCCTGTTTTTGAGTTATTGTATTACAATAATCAACGTTATTCTGCACCTGAATTACTGAATCCTTAAATCTTTTTAACATATCATCAATATTTTCAGCAGATTTGTTGCTTTCCTCGGCTAACTTACGAATTTCTTTAGCTACTATTGAAAATCCTCTACCATTTTCTCCAGCATGTGCAGCCTCAATAGCTGCATTAAGTCCAAGTAAATTAGTTTGGCTAGCTACCTGCTGTATAACTTCTAATATTTCAAAAATATTATTTACTTCATCAGTTACACCTTGGGCAATATTTGAAGACTCTTGACTTGAAGTAGCAAGTTCTACTGAGGATGTTGCCAACTCCTGAATGGAGGTACTAGATTGCTCCAGATTGGTATAAAGCTCAGAAACAACTTGACTAAAATATTGTGATTTTTCATGCTCCTTATCTCTTTCTCTCTCCTGAGCACGAGATATTTTCAAAGCTTCACTAATTGCCTTGCTTACAGCCTGTACCCCTGATTCTAAAAGATCCACTTCATAATTCTGTTCTTTGGCTATAGTGAAAGCTCCTTTGTCTCCTGTAATATCCTTGACTCCATTCTTCTTCAATCCTTCAAGTATCATTGGTATATCATCAAGAGTATTCCAAGATCTAATATATATAGTAACTTCTCCTACAACTAAATCTGAATCTTGCATGTCTAGGAACCTTCTATGAGCAACGATGCCAACTTTCGAAGCACCTTTTTTTATAAAACTATCAGTTGCTTCCAATATTTCCGATATTGTCATAGTAATTCCCACCACTGGAATATCAGTGTTTTCTGATAACAAATCTACCATAAGACCCCTGCTAATCATGACATCCAACTGAGAATTGGATTTAACTACTTCCTTGGCTTCATCAAAATCTACTACCTCTATGGGAAAAGATAAATCAAGGTCATGCATTGCTTCCTTTGCTACACTAGCCATCCCAGAAGTTAATGCTGCAAAATAAATACTTTCCATATTAAATTCCCCCTAGCTAATATGATAATTCTAATATTCTTTATTAGTAGCGCAAGTTGTCAAAAATATTCCTTATTTATCATATTATATCATTTTTATACTTTTTTTGTTGTAAAGAATTTTAATCTATTTATTTGTTGAATGCTAGGTCAAACTATGGAAATACTAAATAGAAAATAATTTAAATAATATGACTGGAGACTGAAATGGATTTTATTAAAAGCTATAAATTAGAAAAAAATAATAATGACTATACCCTTATCTTGTACCTAAATATTGGCTTAACTGAATTCGCTAATGAATTCGGGACTAATGAAGAAGAACAAAGCAAGAATTTAAATAATTACATAAAAGAATTTATAAAAAATAATTTCTCTGATATAAAAATTAGCAGTGTTAAATTGATGGTCGGCTCGGCAGTTATTGCAACAATCACCTTGCAAGGTATTGCAGGTAAAACAGAAGGAATGTTATCATCATCAAAAAATAGTTTTCACATGAGTTATGCTTATTTTGAGGGTGGAAATGCTCTTATAGATACCATAAATAATACTGGGAAAATATTAGATGTAGTATCTCCTAGTTATTTTGATTTAAACTCTGACGGAAGTTTGAAACTAACTCCACATTTTGATTCCAATACTATAAGTCAGTTGCAAAAAAGGAACATTAAAGTAGTTCCTTTTCTTAGCAATCACTGGAACAGAGACGTAGGTCGGGCAGCTCTTAACAATAGAAAAAGCCTAATAAAAGAAATTGTTGATGTAATTGAAGAATACAGTCTTGATGGAATTAATGTAGACATAGAAAATATAACACATGAAGATAAGGAAAACTTTACGCAATTTATCAAAGAATTGAGGGAGTCACTTCCCAAGGATAAAGAACTTTCAATAGCTGTAGCTGCTAACCCCAAAGGCTATACATCAGGTTGGCATGGTGCATATGACAATGAAAAATTAGTACAATATGCAGATTATCTAATGATTATGAGCTACGATGAACACTATGAAGGAGGCAGCCCTGGTCCAATTTCAAGTATTCAGTTTGCAGAAGAATCTATTAAACATGAATTGAAAAATGTTCCTTCCAAAAAAATTGTATTGGGCCTTCCATTTTTCGGTAGATATTGGAAGGATGATGGAAGTATCAAAGGAAAAGGAATTAGCTTAATTAAAGTTAATGAACTTATTAACAAGTATAATGGTACTGTAACTTTTGACGATTATACTAAATCTCCTAAGGCTACCATCAATATTACAGGATACGAAGCAGAAATGCCAAAAGGTAAATACACTATATGGTTTGAAAATGAGGAATCTATCCTAAATAAACTAGGATTAATTGAAAAATATAATATAAAAGGTGCAGGTAGTTGGAGTCTCCACCAAGCTACCCAAAATATTTGGAATATCTATAATAATTGGGCTAACGGCAGCAGTATTTTTATAGATGTAGAAGAAGGATGGGCAAAAGCACCTATATTGGCTATAAGTGAAAAAGGTTGGATGATTGGAACAAGAGACTTTTACTTTGAACCAAATAAACCATTGACAAGAGCACAAGCTGCTACACTTTTAGTTCGTGTGTTAGAATTAAAAGGAACTGGAAACAATTTACCTAAGTTTACAGATGTTCCAAATAATCATTGGGCAAAGTCAGATATTGAAATTGCATCAACACATGGATTAATGAACGGAAAAGGAAATCAAAAATTCGCTCCAGATGAATTCTTAACAAGAGAAGAGATGGCTACATTACTATCAAGATTATTAAAAATTTCACCAGAGGCAAAAAAAGATAACCCATTTAGTGATATTAGTTCAACTCAGTGGTCTTATCCATATATAGTATCAATGGCAGAAGAAAAAATATTTGAGGGGTTTGAAGACAATACCTTCCGACCCAAAGACAAGGTTACTCGTGCACAAATGGCAGCATTACTGGACAGAATCAAGGATAAATTGACAAAATAATACGGTGGGATTTACATTTTCCCACCGTATTATTTACTTATTTTTTTGGCTTTTTAAACGTTTGTAAATCGCTTTAAAAATAAAACCTACAATTGAAGCAACTATAAAAGGTAATATAATAGGTAAATAATAATATAATTTTCTTTCCATCTTATCCATAAAAGTAATTTGTTCTTTTGAAAAAAGTGTAAATGAAAAGTCCTCATTCGGTAATGATTCAAATTCTCCAGTGTATGTACCATCTTCACTCCTAACTAGTTCAAGACTACTATCCAATATATATGGGTGTTCCGTTGGTGGCTTTATCTCAATACTTAAATCTTTAAAATTCGCCCAGTTTGATGCAGGATTCAATAAATATTCAAAGGAATATAATGGCTTTTTAGTTTCTACACTATCCATCGTTCCTCTAGTCAAATAGCTAACACTTATATCTTTTGAACTTTCTGGTAAAAATTCAATTTCATAAAGTAGTACAAATATCCTATCTAAACCACCAATTAAAAACAATTCATCAATCCAAAGATTGAGTACATCTTTTTCAATTAATTCATCCAACGTCATGGCACAAAGATTGAAAATTTGATTCTCTGCAAGATAATCATTATATACAAATTGCTCCTTATAAGCTTCAACCTCTTTATTCAAATAGTCTCTTATACTTACTTTTTCTGTTGTCAATTCATAGGAATAATTATCTGTTTCCTGAGTCATCTCTCCATCTATATATGCATTAATACCTAGCTCAATATCCTCTCCTAATACAAAGACCTCCAATATCTCCTTATCACTTACCCAAGACATTATCCTTTCAGTATTGTCCTTAATGGAACCACCATTAAAGCCTTTACTTATTACCTTTGTCTTCTCATAATCTATAGTATAATCTATTGCTATTTTTACTTCTTCCCCTATTGCCCTTACATCATATTTATATAAGGTTCCTATATCATCCAGATTATAGTAACTAGGTGAATAAACTTCTTTATTTATTGAGCTTAATATTTTATTGAAATCTAATATATTCTCCTCTGTTTCAACATTTTTTCTATTTTTGAGCTTAATATCCTTCCCTATATATATTTGAAATGGAATATTGTTTCCATCTGACTTTATCGCTATTTCTTCTGGCTTAAAATGATCAAGGGAAGAAATAAACGGAAATGCCATTTGAACCTTTTCTTTATTGTTAATTGGACTTTTCATCTTATATATAGCTGTAACTAAACCAGATAAGCTATAATCACCTTTATTAATATACTCCTCTTTTGAAAAGTCAAATATTAATTTCTCATTTTCAATTTCTATGGGACTGTTCTTATCAATTGATAATACCTCTAAGGATGGATATCCTCGCCAATACGTAGGACCTGAATTGGCATATACAATTGAAGTAGTAGTAATTAACAAAATTAGTACGAGTATAGGTATGTTATGTTTTCTCATTATGTATC
>DAIUFH010000079.1:0-9099 GCA_036844705.1 Tissierella sp. | reverse complement strand
GTTAAGCTACTGGGGGATAAGTAATGCAGCATAGCTATGACGTACTAAAACTTGAAAATCAACTTTGCTTTCCCCTTTATGCCTGTGCGAGAGAGGTTGTAAAAAAGTATAAGCCTCTTTTAGATGAAATCGGGTTGACTTATACGCAGTATATCGTTATGCTGGTTTTATGGGAAAAGAAAAGCATGAATGTCAAAACCTTGGGAGAATATCTGTATCTTGATTCGGGTACGCTTACTCCGCTCTTAAAAAAGTTGGAATCCAATGGTTTTGTATCAAGGACGCGATCAGCGGAGGACGAGCGAAATCTGATTGTAACGATTACGGAAAAGGGTGAGAGCTTAAAAGATAAGGCTATTGAAATTCCAACAAGGCTTGCATCTTGCCTGAACCTTTCCTTTGAAGAAACCAAAACACTATATTGCCTGCTCTATAAAATGTTAGGCGAACAGAAGGGGTTGTAATCATGAATATTGCGATTCGATATTACAGTAAGACCGGAAATACCAAGAAACTTGCTGAGGCAATAAGCGAAATTGCAAATGTTGAGGCGCAAGTGGTAGATGTACCGCTTGATGGTGAAGTTGATCTTCTTTTTTTGGGTAGTTCGGTCTACGCTGCTGGTGTGGATGAAAAAATCAAATCATTTATTCAGTCATTGGATAGCAGTAAGGTTAAAAAGGTAGTGAATTTTAGCACAGCTGCCCTTTTACCTTCCACATATTCACAAGTATCAAAGCTGCTTTCAGAGAAAAATATTCCGATTGACAGCCGCGAATTCCATTGTCGCGGTAACTTTAAGTTCATGCACAAAGACAGGCCAAACAGCAAAGATATCGACGAATTAAAGCATTTTGTCAAAACAATAATAAAATAAGCAATTATTCAAAAAGACCGGTTGTTAATAGTCCCACATTTATTGCGATTGGGCTTTTCGACAGCCGGTTTTTTATGTCCTTTCTTTTCGTGGTTTATCTTAAATTAGAAATTTAAGAGTAGGAGCAGCCATATTATAAATAATCTGCGCTATTTTCTTGATATACTGGTCAACCCGTTTTTCAACCAGTGTTGTATGAGACCGACGTTTTCGTTTACTGCAAATATAACATTCAACTCCTTTATTCTGCGTTTCCATTCTGCTCGGCTGTAGAGAAACATGATATTATGGATATGAACAACATAGTTTACGAGGTTTTAACCGTGTTTTTCCTGATTATTAGATGCGTTTGATAGAGAGATATAAAGTCAATATTGACAAAACAAATTCTTTAGTATATATTACAATTAATGATTATATAAATGACAATGATGGGAAGCAGTAAATAATTTATTGATTTAGAGAGTCAGTGGTTGGTGAAAACTGATGCAATGATTATTGAATCCGTTCCGGAGTTTCTGGGGAATTAACCTGGACGCTAAACAAGCGATAATTTATTAAGTGATTATACATGAGTATAATAATTAGGGTGGCACCGCGAGTATCTCTCGTCTCTAAAATAGGAGACGGGAGTTTTTTGTATTTAGAATACCACTATATAGTGGTATGATTATAAATTTATATGGAGGGTAAAAATGTTAGATTTAAAATTTGTCAGGGAAAATCCTGAAGTAGTAAAGAAAAACATAAAAAACAAATTTCAAGACAATAAACTACCTTTGGTAGATGAGGTTATAGCCTTAGATATCGAGAGTAGAGAGGCAAAGCAAAAAGCAGATGATCTTAGAGCAGAAAGAAACAAGATCTCTAAGGAAATAGGCGGATTAATGGCGAAGGGCAAGAAGGAAGAAGCGGAAGTGCTTAAGAAAAGAGTGGTTGAGAACCAAGAAGAACTTGCAGAGCTGGAAAATAAAGGGACCGAATTGAAAGAAAGAATCTTGCAAATAATGATGACTATACCTAATATCATTGATCCAAGTGTCCCCATAGGTAGAGATGATAGTGAAAATGTGGAGGTAAAACGCTATGGTGAGCCTGTTGTTCCAGACTTTGAGATACCTTATCATACGGAAATAATGGAAAATTTTGAAGGTATAGATTTAGAAAGTGCGAGAAAGGTTGCAGGCAATGGTTTCTATTATCTGATAGGTGATATAGCCAGACTTCATTCTGCTGTTATTTCTTATGCAAGAGATTTTATGATTGATAGAGGATTTACATATTGTATTCCTCCTTATATGATACGAAGTGAAGTTGTTACTGGAGTTATGAGTTTTGCAGAGATGGATGCCATGATGTATAAAATCGAAGGTGAAGATTTGTATCTAATAGGAACCAGTGAACATTCAATGATAGGTAAATTCATAGATACAATATTGCCTGAATCATCCCTTCCTCAAACATTAACAAGTTATTCACCTTGTTTTAGAAAGGAAAAGGGAGCACATGGAATAGAGGAAAGAGGAGTATATAGAATTCATCAGTTTGAAAAACAGGAAATGATAGTTGTTTGTAAACCTGAAGAAAGTCCTATGTGGTTCGACAAGCTATGGCAAAATACTGTGGATTTATTCCGCTCATTAGATATACCTGTAAGAACACTTGAATGTTGTTCAGGGGATCTTGCTGATTTAAAAGTTAAATCAGTAGATGTTGAGGCTTGGTCTCCGAGACAGAAAAAATATTTTGAAGTAGGTAGTTGTTCCAATTTAGGGGATGCACAGGCTAGAAGATTGAAGATACGAGTTGCTGATGAAAACAACAATAAATATTTTGCTCATACATTGAACAATACTGTCGTAGCACCTCCAAGAATGTTAATTGCATTTTTAGAAAACAATCTAAATGCAGACGGCACTGTCAATATACCTGCTGCATTACAGCCTTATATGGGTGGTAAGACAGTTATAAAATAAAGAAAGACAAAATAAGATGATATCTATTTGCAAGATGCCATACGGTTAAAACTGTATGGCATCAACATTTTTTGGAATAGAATTTAAGGATAGTCCATTATTTTTTAATTTTAACTTTCCATATTAGCACTTTCAAGGGTATATTCACATACATACAACTACAACTACTTCTTATTCACATATATACAAATATTTATTGACAAAGGAAAATATTTTAACTATAATACTTGTATAACAACTGACAACTAACAATAAACAACTAACAACTAATAACTTAAAAATTTTACATAATGAATAAATTCTTAAAATGTTATATCAAATATGAAAGTAGAAGGAGAATCGATATGAAGCCTATAGTACTGGAAAAAAGGGATGAGATAGTATATAAACAGCTTCTAGACAACATAAAATCAGGTGTATGGAAGAGTGGAGAAAAACTTCCATCAGAATTTCAATTATGTGATGAATTAAATGTTAGTAGAGGAACAATTCGAGCAGCGTTGCAACGATTAAAATCCATTGGATTAATTGAGACAAAGCATGGGAAAGGTACATTCGTTTGCCCAAATGAAGATTTATTTGATTACTCTGGATTTACAGATACTATTAATCTGACAGAAAAGGAATATAAAGAGATTGCTCAGTTACGAGAAGCTATAGAAAAAATAGCAGTTCGTAATATAGTTGAGAATGGACCGGTAGACAATTTTAATGCGCTAATTGATGCATATAATGGAATGGAAAAAGCCGCATCAAAATTTGATTATGTTGAACTTACAAAATATGACATGATGTTTCATACTGCAATTATTATTGCCAGTGATAATTCCTACTTTATACAGATAATTAGAATATTTCAAAATGAATATTATAAGTTATTGCTTGAAAGCAACAAATTGCTTATGAGGGATTATCCAGATACTGAAAAGGTAAAAACCCACTTTGATGAGTGTTTAGTAAATCATAAAAATCTTATGGATACACTGATTGATAACAATAGAAAAGCTATAGAAGAACAGCATAAGTTTTTAGAGAGGAATAAGGAAAGAATTGATTATTTCTTTCAAAAGCATAAGGATGCAGGTAGTGAATTAGTTAGACATTAACGTGTTTATTCTAAATGAACACGATAATATAATAAAAAAATTAGGAGGATAGTTGATTTGATTAAAATAACTGACATCAAAAGTTTTGTCACAGCTCCAGGTGATCTCAATCTCGTAGTTGTTCGAGTTGATACTAATCAACCCGGGTTATATGGATTAGGCTGTGCAACATTTACACAAAGGTGTAACGCAGTTGTTACAACTATTGAAGAATATGTCAAACCTTTGATAGTAGGCAGAGATGCAACTGAAATTCAAGAATTGTGGAATTTAATGTACAACAATGCCTATTGGCGTAATGGACCAGTGGTCAATAATGCTGTAGGCGGCGTGGATATGGCACTTTGGGATATCAAAGGTAAACTTGCAAATATGCCAGTATATGATTTGATAGGAGGAAAGTGCAGAGAAGGTGTAACTTTATACAGATATGCAAATGGAAACAATAGAGAAGAAATTTTAGAGAAAGCTCAAGCGCTTTGGGAAAAAGATTTCCATCATATAAGACTTCAATATTTTCCAATGCAAGGTTATTCCCAAACTCAGAGGGATTGGAAACCTGAAGGTGCTAAGGATGGATTTTATCAAGATCCTCATGCATATATAAATGAGATAGTTGGTCTGTTTGAATATGTTAGAAAAAATATGGGGTTTGCTCCAGAATTGATACATGATGTTCATGAAAGAATACCAGCTGTAGATGCTATAAGACTTGCTAAAGAGTTAGAACCTATGAAACTTTATTTCCTTGAGGATTTATTTGCGCCAGATCAAGCAGAATACTATAGACGTGTTAAAAACATTTGTACAACACCAATAGCTCATGGCGAATTGTGTACAAACCCGTTAGAGTGGCAAACTCTTATTTCTGAAAGGTTAATTGACTTTATTCGTATTCACTTTAGTATGATTGGTGGGGTTACACCAGCTATTAAATTAGCTCATCTATGTGAGGCTTTTGGAATTAGAACTGCTTGGCATGGACCAACTGATATGAATCCAGTAGGTCATGTTGCTCAAATGCATTTAGGACTAGCTAGTACAAATTTTGGAATACAAGAGTGGTCAGAATTCAATGAAGCTACTTATGAAATATTTAGCGGTATCCCAGAAATTAGAAAGGGTTACGCATATGTTAATGACAAGCCAGGTTTTGGAGTGGACTTTAATGAAAAAGTGGCTAAGAAGTATCCGCATAAGGAGCAAATAACTATGTGGACGCAGTTTAGACATACAGATGGAGGGCTATTTACGCCATAATGATTGGATTTAGACATAATGATTAGATTTGGGGGAATATATTGATGAAAAAACATATAGCAATAATAATTAGTATCGTTTTAGTCTTAGGAATGTTATCCGGATGTAGTAAAACAGATTCAAATCCGGAAGCAAATAAAGGAAACAACGCTGGAGTTCAGGATGTTGTTAAGCTTAGAGTTGCAATAGGTGCAACAGCAGATTCTGCTCTTGGACAAGGTGTAGAATATTTTGGTAAAGTTTTGGATGAAAAAAGTGGCGGAAAAATTAAGGTAGAACTTAATGCTGGAAGTGTACTAGGGGGAGACCGTGAAGTCATAGAAGGTGTTGGTCTTGGTACTATTGAAATGTGTAATATAGCAACAGGTCCTATATCAAACTTTGCAGAAAAATTTCTTCCTCTTGATTTACCTTATGTAGTTACTGATAGAGAAACTGCATATGGAGTGCTAGATGGAGAAATGGGAAGAGAAATACTTGACTCCCTTGAGAATTCTGGAATCTATGGTATGAGCTTTTGGGAGCTAGGATTTAGAGATTTATATAATACTAAAAAGATAATAGAGCATCCTGATGATTTAGAAGGATTAAAAATACGTGTAATGGAAAATGATATCTATATTTCATTGTTCAATGGTTTAGGAGCATATGCAACTCCAATGTCAATAGGGGAAGTGTTTACTGCCTTACAACAAGGAACAATCGATGGTCATGATAATCCTATAGGACCTACATTGACAGGAAAGTTTTATGAAGCAGATAAGAACTGTACAAAGACCCATCACGCATATAGTGCAACTGTTAATATGATTAATAGAAAATTCTTTGATAGTCTTCCAGAAGAATATCAACAATGGATTATTGAAGCCGATGAAGAAGCTAGAGACTATGAAAGAAAGTTAGTTTTGGACGAAGAAAATCAATCATATGAAGCTTGGAAAGAAGCAGGTGGAACTGTAACAGAAGTAGATATGGATGAATGGGCAAAAGCATCCAGTTTTATTATTGATTCATACAAAGACAAAGTAAACATGGATCTAATTAATGCATTTAAAAGCAACTAGATTGGAGGTAATAAAATGAAAAACTTTAGTTCTTGGGTTTTTCGTGTGGAAAAGGCAATTGGCGGAATATTGCTGTTGATGATGCTATGCTTTGTGTTTTTCGCAACTATAGGAAGGTATACAGGATGGTACAATATGGCCTGGAGTGATGAAGCATCAAGATATTGTATGATTTGGTCGGTATTTTTGCTTGCAGGATTAAGTGCATTTCGTGGGGAAATGTTTAGTATAGATATAGTTAGTGAAAAATTGCCATTGAAGGGACAAAAAGCATTTGTAATTATCAGATTATTGTTGATGGCTGCATTTTGTGCTTTTGCAATCATCTACGGTGGCAGTATGATGGCTCATCAAGTAAAAATTCATCAATTGAGTCCATCGTTAAAAATACCAATGTACTTTATGTATAGTTCAGTACCAGTAGGTTGTGCTTTGTTATTAGCTCATTATGTTGCATTAGCATGGGTACAGCTAAATGAAATCAATAAAAAGATATTGGAAGGAGGAAATAAGTAAATGTTCTTTGGAGTAGTCTTAGTTGCAACACTTATCTTCTTTTTGATATTTGGAACACCCATAGCTATATCAGTTGGACTGGCAACAATTCTTGCCATGTTAACTGCAGGTGATATAAGTGCATTGCCTGCTATAACGCAGAAGATGTTTACGTCAATAGATAGTTTTCCACTACTAGCACTTCCTCTTTTTACATTATCGGGAGAGCTGATGGAAATAAGCGGTATATCAGAAAGATTAGTAAAGTTTTTGAAAATGTGTTTTAGAAAATTACCTAGTGCATCAGCATGTATTACTACTATAGCATGTACGTTCTTTGGAGCTATATCAGGCTCAGCACCTGCAACAGCTGCAGCCATAGGCGGTATTATGATTGAACCTATGAAGGAAGCGGGATATGGAGCAGATGATGCAGCAGCAATAAACTCATCATCTGCATCCTTGGGGATTATTATTCCACCTAGTATTCCTATGGTTGTATTTGCTACTACTGCCTCTGTATCTATTGGATCACTATTTATGGCTGGAGTAGTTCCAGGTATTTTATTAACAGTAAGTTTTTGTATTATGCATATAGTGAGATATAGAAAAATAGAAAGTCCTTCAGTAGATAGATTATCATTAAAAGAAGCTGTTCAAACATTCTTAGATGCAATTTTTGCACTAGGTATGCCACTTATAATTCTTGGCGGAATATATGGCGGATTTTTTACACCTACTGAAGCAGCGGCTGTTTCATGTATATATTCCTTAATAGTTGGATGTTTTATCTATAGAACACTAACTTTAAAACAAATATGGAACAGTATGTGTGAAATCAGTGTAAGAGTAAGCTCAATGCTTACTATTGTATGTGTTGCATCTGCAATGGCATGGTATGTTTCAAGCAGTGGGTTAGCACAGATGATATCAAATGCTGTATTGAATGGATTAAGTAGCAAATTTATGATACTAACAGCTATTAATGTACTATTATTTATCCTTGGATGTTTGATAGACCCAACCTCCATAATCCTACTTACTTGTCCAATAATTATACCTATAACACAATCATTGGGGATGAGTACAGTTGCAGTTGGTGCATTTATGATTATGAATATAGCAGTAGGTATGGTTACACCTCCTTTTGCAGGGACGTTGTATATTTCCAACCAAATAGCTGGGGAAAAATCCATAGGACCTATGGTAAAGAAATTGGTACCATATATCATATTGATGTTTGTGATAACATTGATAGTTGCATATTTCCCAATTATAAGCATAGCACTTCCTCGTGCACTGGGAATGACCATATAATAGAAATTTAGAATTATATTAAAATACTCTTTATTTTATTTGGATTAAGTTATCTATATGAATAAAGAGTATTTTTTTATCTATAAATGAAACCGAAATCAAAGTTTGATTGTATATATATGAATGCTGATCCATGGAGGTAATTTTGTTGAAAGATGCACATCTTATAAAAGGTATTAAAGAATTTTGATATAAGATTACTTGACAGATTTAGTTGTTAATAGTAAACTGAAAATGATTTTCAATTTAAAAAGGAGTGAAGAAATTTGAATAATGCGACTAATTATAAAACTAAGCAAAGAGAAGCAATACATTCTTATATGCAATCCTTAGAGGGTAGACATGTAACTGTTAATCAAATTGCAAATCATTTTGATACAATTGGTCAAAAAATTGGCATTACCACAATTTATAGATATCTAGATAAGCTTGTGGATGAGGGAGAAGTTAAAAAGTATACAGTGGATGGAGTTACTGGAGCTTGTTTTCAGTATGTTGATGAACGAGAATATCCTCAAGAACATTTCCACTTTAAATGCGAGAAATGTGGTAAATTAATTCATTTTGAATGTGAATCCTTAAAACATACACAGTTGCACTTATTAGAGAATCATGGTTTTAATCTAGATACAGCAAAGTTGATGTTTTACGGAACATGTAATCAATGTTCAAATAGATAGTTTTTGTGAAGTATATAAGCAGTATATGATTAAATAAGGAGTATAATGGATGAATTATAGAAAATTAGATGTAAAAAGAAAAATTACTTTATTCTTGTGCATTTGTATTTTTGTTCTTTATTTATTTTCAACATATTTAACTATTTGTGAAGTTGAGCATGAGTGCACTGGAGAATTTTGTCATATATGTACCATTATACATACAGCAGAAAAAGTTTTAAAACAAATATCTTTTATTAAAGCTGCTTTATGGGAAACACCTTTTTTGAGTTTTAACAAAATTTTTGTATTTGAAGCAATTTCATTGATATTTATTATTTCTAC
>DAIUFH010000078.1:0-9227 GCA_036844705.1 Tissierella sp. | reverse complement strand
TAAGAACTAAGAACTAAGAGGTAAGAGCTAAGAGTTAAGAACTAAATCCTGTCATTCTGAACGATAGTGAAGAATCTCGGGTTTTAAATTATGAACTGAGAACTGTGGTTTGAAAGGGTGTTTTAATGAAAAAATTAGTTTTAGCAGAAAAACCTTCAGTAGGCAGAGACATTGCCAGGGTTTTAGGATGCAATAAAAAAGGAAATGGATATCTTGAAGGAAATGAATATATAGTAACATGGGCGCTTGGCCATTTAGTGACTTTAGCCGATCCTGAGGAATATAATCATAAATATAAAACTTGGAATCTAGAGGATTTACCAATGCTTCCTAAGGAAATGAAGCTAGTCATCATAAGACAGAGCAGCAAACAATTCCATGCTGTTAAGGAACAGATGCATAGAAAGGATGTAAATCAAATAATAATAGCAACAGATGCAGGACGTGAAGGTGAGCTTGTAGCAAGATGGATTATTGAAAAAGCTAATGTAAAGAAACCAATAAAGAGACTATGGATTTCATCAGTAACGGATAAGGCAATAAAAGATGGCTTTAAAAACCTAAGAGATGGGAAAGCCTATGAAAAATTGTATGAGTCTGCTAAAAGCAGAGCGGAAGCTGACTGGATTGTTGGAATCAATGCTACAAGAGCGCTTACTGTAAAATACAATTCTCAGTTATCCTGTGGAAGAGTTCAAACTCCAACTTTGGCTATTATAGCTCAAAGAGAAGAGGAAATAAAGAACTTTAAGCCTAAAGATTATTATGGAATAGCGGCTGTTTCAAGCAATATAAAGCTTATATGGCAGGATAAGAAAACAAATAGTACACGAAGTTTTAATAAGGAAATGGTTGATAATATAATACAATCCTTAAAAGGAAAGCCTTGTAAAGTCGTAGAAGTGAATAAGACGTTGAAGAAAAGTTATTCACCCAAATTATATGATTTAACAGAGCTGCAAAGGGATGCAAATAAAATGTTTGGTTATTCCGCTAAGGAAACCTTATCAATAATGCAAAGATTATATGAAAATCACAAGATATTAACTTACCCAAGAACGGATTCAAGATATATCACTGAGGATATAGTACCTACGCTAAAGGATAGACTGAATGCAGTAAAAACAGGTCCATATACGAAATATACTGCGTCTGTATTATCAAAGCCAATTATCAGCAACAAATCCTTTGTGGACAATTCAAAGGTATCAGATCACCATGCAATCATTCCAACCGAACAAAGAGTAGTATTATCTGATCTTAGTGACAAGGAAAGAAAGATATATGATTTAGTTATTAAGAGATTCTTATCAGTATTGTACCCACCTTTTGAATATGAGCAGACAAATATAAAGGCACAAATATGTGGAGAGAATTTTATTGCAAAAGGGAAAAGGGTTATCAAAGAGGGATTTAAAGAGATTTATTCAAACAATGATGACGATAATGATTCAGATGATGATATTAGAGAACAAACATTACCTTTAATAAGTAAAGGGGATGTATTGGACATTAATTCGTTAATTCAAACAAGCGGAATGACAAAACCACCAGCACCGTTTAATGAAGGAACCTTGTTATCTGCAATGGAGAATCCAACAAAATACATGGAAACAACAAATAAGGAATTGGTAAAGATAATTGGTGAAACAGGTGGTATTGGAACTGTAGCTACTAGAGCAGATATTATTGAGAAGCTATTTAAAACCTTTCTTATTGAAAATAGAGGTAAGGATATCTTTATTACAGGTAAGGGAAGACAATTGTTGGATTTGGTACCTACAGACTTGAAATCTCCAGATTTAACAGCAGAGTGGGAGAAAAAGCTTGGTTTAATTACTGAAGGTAAATTAAACAGCAACAACTTTATTAATGAAATGAAGGAATATTCTAAGACCATAACTGAAGATATCAAGAATAGTGAAGCAAAATTTAAACATGATAATCTTACTAGAGTCAAATGTCCGGAATGTGGGAAATATATGCTTGAAGTCAAAGGGAAAAAAGGTAAGATGTATGTATGTCAGGATAGAGAATGTGGATATCGAAAGAATATTTCATTAATCACTAATGCAAGATGTCCTAATTGCAAGAAAAAGTTAGAGCTTAGGGGTGAAGGAGAAGGACAAATATTTACATGTTCTTGTGGATATCGAGAAAAATTATCCAGTTTTGAGGAAAGAAAGAAGAAAGAAAAGAATCAAGTCAATAAGAAGGAAGTAGGCAAATTCTTAAAGGAACAAAAAAAGCAAAACGAAAGCTTAAATACAGAACTTGCAGATGCGTTATCTAAATTGAAGCTATAAATTTGATGATTTCAGCTTTTGTTATCCGATTAATATCGTGTAATATTTTTAAAAATATAGTTAAAAATTTAATAATTGTGGTAGAATATACCTAACAATAAAAAAGTAGGTGCAATATGATAGAATTAGGTGAAATACAAAAATTAAGGATAAAAAGATTTACCTCAGTAGGTGCTTTTCTTAATGAAGAGAAACCTGAAGATGAAGATATATTACTTCCAAAGGCACAGATACCAGAGGGAGCTAAAGTTGATGATGAAGTAGAGGTAATGGTATATAGGGATTCGAAAGATAGAATAATAGCTACTACAAGGAGAGCAAAGGTATTATTAGGAGAATTAGGCCATCTTACTGTAATAAGTCAGTCAAAGATAGGTTCTTTCCTGGACTGGGGATTGGAAAAGGATTTATTCCTTCCATTTTCTGAAACGGTGGGACACATCGAAAAAGGAAAATCTTATCTAGTTGGAGTATATTTAGATAAGAGTCAAAGATTAGCTGCAACAATGAAGATTAAGGATTTATTGAGTACTGAATCACCATATAAGGAAAATGATAAAGTAAAAGGTACAATCTATAGTATTAATCGTGATATAGGTGCATTTGTTGCAGTTGATGATAAATATGACGGACTTATTCCTATAAGAGAATTATTGGGTGCATATCAGGTTGGCGATTCAATTGAAGTAAGAGTAAGCAAGGTCCTGGAAGATGGGAAGTTGGTTTTAAGCCTTAGAGATCGGGGCTATATTCAAATTGATGAAGATGCTAAGGTGATAATAGCTAAGATGAAGGAAAATGGTGGTGAACTGAATTTAACTGATAGAAGTTCTCCGGAAATAATAAGAGAAAAATTATCTATGAGTAAATCAGGCTTCAAAAGAGCTATAGGCAGACTATACAAAGATGGTGCTATTGTAATAACAGATAGAGGTTTAAAATTTAAAGATAAATAAGGAGTCTTGGAATTGGCTAATATAATTGTAAAGAATGATATATTGGAGATGATGCTCTATATTTGGGATTCAGTATCTCAAAGAGAAAAAATTGCAGAATCATTTCTTGTTGAAGTAGCAAATAATGAGGATATGAAATATCTATATGATGATGACTTTACCAAAGAATCTGTAAGAAAGGTATTATCTGCAATATCTAATAGAGAACTAATGAATAAACCAACGAAGAAGGAAAGCAAGTTCTGGAATAATAATATGTGGATGCTTGAAGATTTAGAATTCACTAGAATGATGGTATCACCAGTAAAGACATTAAATTTAGATAGTATCAAAGACAAATTGACTAAAGAAGAATATGAGATAATATTTATACCAGGACATATGGATGAATATTACATAGATGATAATAAGCTTATAATAAACTTCTTCAAGATAATGGTTGATTTATATATTGAAGGTAAAGTTACAATAGCCGATAAACCATTTAAGGAGTATATTGAGGAAAAGCTATTAAGTATGTAAAGCAGTATACTTTTTATACTTAAAGAATATAATCTATTATTATAATTGGAAAGGAAGTTACCATATGATTACAACTACAACTCCAACAATAGAAGGTAAAGAAATAATCGAATACAAAGGAATAGTTTTTGGAGAAATTATATCAGGTGTTGACTTTATAAAGGATTTTGCTGCAGGACTTTCAAATTTTTTCGGAGGCAGATCGGGCTCCTATGAAGGCGAATTGATAAAAGCTAGAGAAAATGCGATAAAAGAGATGGAGTCTAGGGCAATGTCAATAGGTGCAAATGCAGTTGTAGGTGTGGACATTGACTATGAAATACTAGGTTCTGCTAACAATATGCTAATGGTAACTGCATCAGGAACAGCAGTGGTAATAAGATAATGGATGCGATGCATCCATTATTTTTTGTATCCAAATAGTAAAAAGGATTAAATAATGGTATAATAAACAAATAAATACAGTTATCAACGGAGGAAGATTATGAAATATACATTTGTGTGTTATCCTAGATGAACAACATGTAAAAAGGCCAAGGCTTGGCTAGATAAGAATAATATTGAATATGAAGAGAGAAATATCAAGGAAGATAATCCAAATAAAAATGAATTAAGAGAATGGATTTCTAAGAGTGGCAAACCTATTAAAAAATTCTTCAATACAAGTGGAACACTATATAAAGAACTCAAGGTAAAGGATAAACTTCCAAATATGAATGAAGATGAACAAATTGAATTGCTAGCTACTGATGGAATGTTGGTAAAGAGACCTATATTGGTTGGAGAGAATAAGGTATTAGTTGCCTTTAAGGAAGATGAATGGAGTATTCTAGGAGGTAATGATGACATTTAGTGTAGGGGATATTTTACAAGGTAAGATATTGGATTTTACTCACGAAGGTAATGGCGTTTTAAAGGTAGATAATTTTACCTTTTTCATACCAAATAGCATTATTGGGGACAAGGTAGAATTTAAGATAACTAAACTAAGAAAGAATTTTGGAATTGGCTCAATTGTTAATTTGATTGAGCCTTCTAAAGATAGAGTAAATGATATGGATATCGAAAGTGGCGAGGTTCCATTAATTAATTATGATTATAAGAAACAATTGGAATGGAAAAAACATAAAGTTAAAATTGACTTAATGAAATTTGCAGGTCTTTCGGATATTAATATTAATGATACTATTGGGATGGATAACCCCTATAGATATAGAAATCACACACAGATTCCAGTTGGAAGCAAAGACGGAAAAGCAGTAATTGGATTTTATGCTAAAGGAAGTCATGATGTTG
Organism: Tissierella sp.; assembly: GCA_036844705.1. Classification (GTDB taxonomy): domain Bacteria; phylum Bacillota; class Clostridia; order Tissierellales; family Tissierellaceae; genus DAIUFH01. The sequence continues at coordinate 4,147 of DAIUFH010000078.1, read as the reverse complement.
TAAATATGCAGGGCAGTATACTACAACCGGAAATTGCAGATAAAATTCTTAGTGTTATTAGAGAATGGATAAATAAATATAATATAAAACCTTATGATAACAGGTCAAATAAAGGTGTACTTAAACATATCGGAATAAGAACAAATAAAGATAATCAAGCGATGGTAATCATAGTTACTGCTACAGATTATTTACCTAAAAGTGATGAATTAATAAAGATGCTAAAAGGTGAAGTTAAGGGAGTAAAAAGCATTTATCATAATATAAACAATATTAAATCTGCACCTACCTATGGAAGAAAGTATATAAAGCTATATGGAGAGGATAGATTAGTTGACTATATAGGTAAATTTAAATTCAAAATTTCACCTAATTCATTCTTTCAGGTCAATAGAACTCAAGCTAAAATTTTATACGATAAAGCTATAGAATTCTTGGATTTACATAGTGAGGATGAAGTATTCGATATCTACTGTGGAATAGGGACAATATCGCTATTTATAGCTGATAAAGCAAATAAGGTCTATGGAATAGAGTCTGTAAAATCAGCTATAGATGATGCAAAAGAAAATGCAATACTAAATAATATAGAAAATGTTGAGTTTATAGTGGGAAAGGCTGAAGAAGTATTCCCTAAACTAACAAATGAAGGAGTTAAAGGCAATAAAGTAGTAGTAGATCCTCCAAGAAAAGGTTGTGAAAAGGAGGTATTAGAAGCCATAGTAAAATTAAATCCTAGGCGAGTAGTATATGTATCCTGCAATTCAACTACTATGGCTAGGGATGTCAAATATCTTTTGGATAATGGATATAAGGTAAGAGAGGTTCAGCCAGTGGATATGTTTGCGCATACGAGCAATGTGGAATGTGTTGTTTCTCTCTCCCACAAAAATGCAGACACACATATCAACATAAATGTGGAGTTCGGTGATGAGGAAGGACAGATTTCTATTGATGAGATAACGAGAAAATCTGAAATATCAGAGGCCAATCAAAACTTTTCAAAAATAGCAAGAATGGTAGATTAAAATGGTGTAGCAGTAATACTAAAAAACAATAAGCCAAGCCAAGATATGTATTGATAGAGTATAGCCAATTAGATAAGGAAGAGTTAATTGATGATATGGAAGTGGAGGATGTAGCTAAAAACATTTTATCTAGACATATGAAAGCCTTTGAGGAACTGGCAAAATGATAATGCTTAGCAAAGAGCAAGTAATTAAAATTCATAGTATGCTAATAGAATAAACAGGTGGCAGAGATGGAATTCGAGACTCTAATTTCTACCAAAGGGGGACTATCTATCTTTGGCATCAGAATCATCGCTTCAACACACATAGAGGTTGTAGTTAAATTATGTAGAAGATGAAAGTGAGGTATGTAGATTTGTATAATTGGGAAAATGTAACCGAATTTTTTTCAGAAGAGGACAGGCATTATAAGAATACCTATATGGAAATTAATGAAGTATATGATGGAAAAGTTGAAGTGAGTTTATTTTCTTCAAAAGATGGATTGTATGAAATATACTTTTCGTATGACATATTATATGGAATTATTTATGTAGATGCGAAAAATGCTGATTCAAAACGTGAAGATATAAAAAACGAACTTGCACAAGAATATCAGAATCATAAGGAGCCAACAAGTGAATTTATAAATTCATTTTGTGAAAAACATAAAGTGTGTATACCAGGTGATATCTTTTTTGATGCCTCGGCTCTGCTTGGTGGGGACATCATTTAGTAGAGGGAGAATTTGTGAGAATCCATCCTTTTATTGATGGTAATGGACGGGTTGCTAGATTGCTAATGAATACATCATTGATACAGGATGGATATTTACCGTCTTTAATTCCTCCAATCTTAAGAATAGACTATATTTCACTTCTTGAAAAGGCGCATGAAGATGATAAACCATTCATTAAATTTATAGTAGAGGGAATTAGAGGAATTTATAGTAAAGAGTATTTATATAATCTCTTTTTATTGTGCAGAAAAAGAGAGGTAGAATTAGTTGAAGTATAGTATTTTATTGTTAGGAGTGAAAATATGGAATAGATAATGAGATTTTACTTTCAAATTTAGATAAAATTCATACCACTAAAATGGGTATTGACAGAATAAAAAGAAATTTAGGATTGGATACAAAAGATGTGGTGGAGTGGTATAAAGATAAAATTAAACTTCCGAATTCTTCTATAATAAAACAAGGGAAAAATTATTATGTAACTATTGATAACTGTGCAATAACAGTAAACTCTTATAGTTATACGATTATTACTGCACATAAAACTAAGGGAAAATAACAAATTCCGATTTTATAGCTTAATTGAATATAATTTCTTTAATAAGAGTTGCCATTTGGTAGCTCTTTTTTCATGCCATAAAGGAGGTGCTATTCATGGCAACAACCCGTTTAAGGTAGAGAGCAAACAAATAGATTTTGACTAATGAACAAGGCCTTCAAATCAGTATTTGAGGGTTTTGTTGCTTATAATTTTGATACAAAAAGTATTATAATGTATTAGCAAATATTAAGATAATTCTTATTAAAAAGATTCTTTAATAGCTGGTCGATGATTAGGTGGAAAATTTGTATATAACTTTGTCCTTATTTTTCATTCCAATAAAAAGGTGAACAGTCTGGCTTTTGATTTGTAAAGTCAGACTGTTCAAGAAATTAAAATTGCGGAGTTTTATTATATTCATATATATTCATAACAAAATGTTACTCTAAATCTTGAATATTCATTTTATCAAGCTGGGAACGAATCTTCATTTTTTCTCGACAGCCGAAGTAGATGCTAAGCAAGACGATAGTTGGGATATTGCTAATTAGAAATGTAGAAGCAATAGTCATAAATATCTCACCGCCTGTCATTCCATTAAAAACAGCAATATTGAAAACCATTAGCAAAGAATATATAAATGTGATTATCGGGAGTATAAGTCCAAACCATTTGTTCTTCTTTTTAGATAAAAATATTTGTAGAAAAATTCCTCCCACTAACAACATAAATATAAAAAACAACATTATTGTTACCCTTTTCATGTTATTCAGATCCTTTCATTTTCTTATATTCTGAAATCAATAGCTTAGCAGTTTCAAAATCAACCTTGTCATTTACGGCCAACCGCTTAATAAGGGCGATATAAGGCTCGTTTGCGGTATCTTCACTTATTTGAATTTTTTGTATCAGTTTATCCAGCCTAAGTCTTACTGTAGGATAAGTGACGGAATATTGTTTAGCAATCTCTTTTAATGAGCCTGAAGCTAGAAGAAATTTTTTGATGAAAGATACATCTTCATCGTCAAGATTGATCATCCATTCTGGTACAATATCTATTGCCATATTATAGCCTCCTTTAATAATATTGAGTATATACTATAATATTGTTAAAGTAAATGTTAAATATTACATTTAATAAAATAATTACTTGCACATCTGAAATTGATGTTTTTTTTTATTTCTATGAAAGAAAACAAGCAAATGTATGACAGAAAGATATGAAGACTATGATAAGAAGTGGTGGGTGGTACTTAAGATGTATAAATGTTAGTAACTGTAAGTTTATATGATAGAATGTATGTGCTATAATATGTATAAATAGGAATTTGAAGAGAGTGTAACTTTGCATAATTTTATCGGACAATGAACATAGTACTAATTTGAACTCGAATTTATATAGATAATTTTTGAAGAAGGGACTGAAGAGTAAAATGAAGAATAGAACCTATATCGCAATAGATTTAAAATCCTTCTACGCTTCAGTGGAGTGTGTGGAAAGAGGACTTGATCCATTAACAACTAATCTTGTTGTAGCTGATGAAAGTCGTACAGAAAAAACTATCTGTCTCGCTGTCTCACCTTCCCTCAAATCATACGGCATTCCTGGTAGAGCGAGACTATTTGAGGTTGTTCAGAGGGTTAAGGAAGTAAACGCACTACGGCTAATCAAAGCACCAGGTCATGTCTTTTCTGGTTCGTCTTTCGACGATACAAAAGTAAAATCCTCATCGGATATCTCTCTAGACTATATTGCTGCTCCACCAAGAATGGCATATTATTTAGAGTATAGTGCGCAGATTTATAATATATATTTGAAATACATTGCACCTGAAGATATCCATGTCTACTCCATTG
>DAIUFH010000077.1:0-9475 GCA_036844705.1 Tissierella sp. | reverse complement strand
ACAGAGGGAATTATTCATGATTTTTTGGATGATAAGTTATATGTTGCATTTATAGCAGATGATAAGAAATTTAAGCTATTATACATTGATGAGGTTGTTACATGTGTTGTATTTAAAGGTATTTATGGTTATTCTTTTGAAGCAACTATAACTAATAGAATCATAGGTGATTATCCCATTTATGAGCTGTCCAATCTATGTAATTTTATTAGAGTACAAAGACGGGATGATGTGCGGGTAGATTGTGTTGATACATTAGAATATTCTATCAGTCCATCTCTATTAAATCTTAGTATACCTGAATTAGAAAAGAAAATTGTAGGTAACAATAAATATTTTAAGCCGGGAATAGTTTTAGATCTAAGTGGAGGTGGCATTAAATTTTCCTGTGAAAAAAGTTTAAACAAAGATCAGTTAATATTATTTAAATTGATGATTGATAAAGAAAATATGTTGCTTAAGGGAAAGGCATTGCATAAGTCGATAAATATGTCATCAAATGACACTATGTATACATATGGGGTGCAGTTTATAGATATTACTGAGCTTCAAAGAGAAAGAATCATCAAATACTTATTTGTTTTGATGAGAAAAAATAAGCAGAATAAGAGGTAGTTTTCATGTCATATGCATATAGCCAAAAGGACAATTTGATAATCAAGTATTTGCCCTTGGTAAAAAAGGTAATTGCTCGAATTGAAGTTAAAAACAATATAAATGATCAGGATGACTTACTAAGTATTGGTGTTCTAGGCTTAATGGATGCTATTGACAGATATGATAAAAGTAAAAATGTACCCTTTGAAGCATATGCCAGTATGCGTATAAAAGGGACAGTATTAGATGAGCTTAGAAAAACAGGAGTAGTTTCAAGAGATAAGATTGATAAGCTAAATCAATATTATAGTACCAAAGAAACTCTTGAGAATAAGCTCAATAGAACTCCGTCAGAATCAGAAATTGCTAAGGAACTTGGAATTGGAAACAAACAATTATCGAAGATTCATGAAACTGTACATTATCTAAGCAGTTATTCGCTTGAATCCACATTGTTGACGTATGATGGTTGCAATTATTCATTAATTGATATTGTAAACGATGAGAAATCTAAGACACCTGAAGAGATTGTTATAAAGCAGGAGCAAAGGCAGGTTTTATCAAAGGCTATAGATGTTCTTAATGAGAGAGAAAAGATAATATTGAATTTGTATTATGTGGAGGAACTTTCTCTTAGGGAAATAGCATATATTCTTGATATTTCTATTCCAAGAGTATCTCAGATTCATGGTAAGATTCTTATAAAGCTAAAGGATCGGATTAAATCAATAATGGAGGACCAGAATGTTTAGTTTTTTAATGGTGTTAGGACTTTTCTTTATTGGATATGGAATATTTATTGAAAGAAAAAATATTTCTGTGGAAGAGGCAATAAAGCATACAGAATTAGATATGAGCTCACTGGAGGATATTAAAGGCCGACTTGATAATATAGAAGATATATTGTTTAATTATGAATCTTTAGCCCAAGATGAAAAGGAAGTATCCTTTGAGGAAGTACTTGAAAAGGAAAAAAGTAAAGAAGAGATAATACATAATGAGGAAAATATAGATGTTAATGAAATAATTTCTAAGTTTATTTCAAAGGAATATACACTTGAAGATACTTGCAAGATACTTAATAAGAGTAAGGGGGAGGTGCTATTATTAAAGAATTTATACAAAAATTCACGAGAATAAAATGCAATGTTTTAATCCCCCTTGGAGTTGGATTGATAATTTCTGCATTATTGATGAATTTAAGCTATTCAACTTTATTTAAATCACGCGTAGAGCGGGAAGCGCGTAAATTGGGAATGATATACCCTTATGAAAACAAGGTACTAAATACTGAATCTGAGGAGTGATACTGTGATTAGAAGTTTCAATACCGTAAATCAAAATATGAATATACTTCAGAAAAAGCAGGAAAATACAAGTGCAAATATAGCCAACATAAAAACACCTGGTTACAAGTTTCAAGATATCGTTCAGAGTACAATGGACTCAAGGGTGATGGTCAACTATGCCGGAGGGAACGACGGGGACAGAAGACAAGAGCTTGGCAGATTTGTATTTGGTAATGAAATAGATGACTATTATAGAAATTTTGAGCAGGGATTCTTAACGGAAACAGGAAGTGACAGTGATTTTGCAATAGTAGGCAATGGATTTTTTACCGTCCAAATGGAGAATGGTCAGAGAGGGTTTACTAGAAATGGGAATTTCATACTAAACGATGATAATATACTTGTAACGATGGAGGGTCATCCTGTATTAGGAATTGATGAATTTGGGCAGGAAGGTACTATTACTATTGAAGATGAGCAAGAAATGAATTTTAATTTTCTAATATCTGATTTTAATAATTATCAAGAATTAGTTAGTAATGGGGATACAACTTTCATAGCTGGTGGAGGACAGGCAGAAGTTATAGAAGGGGAAATAAAACAAGGGTTTTTGGAAAATTCAAATGTGAGAATTGCAGATGAGCTTGTAAAGATGATAGAGATATCAAGGGAATTTGAAGCAAATCAGAAGCTCTTACATACTGCTGATGAAACATTAAATAAAGCTGTAAATGAAATTGGAAGGGTATAGTGAGGTGATAATATGTATAATGTATTGAATGTAAGCAAGTCAGGTTTGAAAGCTATGCAATATAATATGGATGCTACAGCAGATGATATTGCAAATATAAATACAAATGGCTATAAATCCAAGAAAACGAGTTTTCAGGAGTTAATCAATAACGACGAAATAAATGCAGGGTCGAAATGCGCTATCGGAAAAATAAATTTTAAAGCGGGAAATTTAATTGAATCACCATTTGACTATCATATGGCCATAAGTGGAGAAGGTTTTTTTGGTGTAATTGATGAAAACAACAATTTAATGTTAACTAGAAATGGATCTTTTCATATGAATGGAAATTATACGATTACAGATGACAATGGTTATCCATTGGTAGCTGAATATTACACACCAATAGAGGAGTGGGGTGACAATATAAATATTTCTGCCAATGGAGAAATAACAGATGAAAAAAGTGACGAAATGATTCTTGGTAAGGTTATTTTATTTAAACCTCAGAATTTAGATTCCCTTGTTTCCCTAGGAGAAGGGAGATATTTACCATCAGGAAATGTAGAATTGTTAGACTCTATGGAGAATGATGAAGTGTTTGGAGATATCAATCAACATTTTTTAGAAGCTTCGAATGTCGACATTATAGAAAGCTTGGCAGATATGATTTCGACACAAAGAGCCTATTCATTAAACGCAAAAGCTATACAAACAACAGACGATATAATGGGTTTAATTAATGACATTAAGAGATAAGACCCGAGATCCTGAACACCACCCTACTGTCATTCTGAGCGCTAGCGAAGACTCACCATCCATACTGTCATTCTGAGCGCTAGCGAAGAATCTCGGGTTTAATTGTGAACTATGCATTGTGAATTGTGAATTGAATCCTTGTCATTCTGAGCGTTAGCGAAGAATCTCGGGTTTTAATTGTGAATTGTGAACTGTGAATTGTGAATTGAATCCTTGTCATTCTATCATGTCTAAAAGATTTTAAAATTTTTTAATTATTAATATATTCTGAACGAAAATGTATTACAATAGGGTATATACAATATGATTTTAAATAAAGGGAGGAATTTGGTTATGGGTCTTAGAAACAGAAGGTTTATTAGTTTTATTTTATCATTTGTCCTTATTTTAGGCATTGTAATAATGCCTAAGGGTGTTTTGGCAGCAGAAAGCCAAAAGCTAACCATTGTGCATGTAAACGATGTTCATGGGAGATTAAAGTTTGATGAATCGAGCAAACAAATTGGATTTGGAAGGTTAAAAACAAAGGTTGACGAATTAAAAGCCGCTGACCCTAATCTACTTTTATTAAATGCAGGAGATACTTTCCATGGTGAAGTAGATGTCAATTTATCAGAAGGTCAAATTATGGTTGATATGATGAATTTGATGGGATTTGATGTAATGGTTCCCGGAAACCATGATTTTAATTATGGCTATGATAGATTGTTGGAGCTAAAAAAAGCTGCAAAGTTTCCAATCATAGGTGCTAATATCGTTAAGGAATCAGACGGAAGTTCAGATTTTGAACCGTATGTTATAAAAGAGCTTGAAAATGGACTTAAGGTTGGTATATTTGGTATAACTACAGAGGAAACAAAATTTAAATCGCATCCAAGTAATACTGTTGGTATTGAGTTTGAAAATGGTGTGGAAGTAGCAAAGGAAATGGTAAAGGAATTAGAAGCAGAAGATGTTGATTTAATTGTTGCTTTAGTTCATTTAGGTATTGATGGTACATCGCTTACTACTTCACAGGAAGTAGCTGAAAAGGTAAAAGGAATTGATTTAATAGTAGATGGTCATAGCCATGAATTACTAAATAAGACTGTTGGAGATACTCTAATAGTTCAAGCTGGAACAGCTACATCCGATATTGGTGTTGTAGAAGTTGAAATTGAAGACGGTGTTGTTAAGAAGAATGCAAGACTAATTGGCTTTGATGAAGCAAAGGATATAGTTCCTGATGAAGAAATCGAAGCAGAGATTGCCAAAATAGAAGAAATAAACGCACCAAAGAAAGCTGAAGTTGTGGGGAAATCCTTAGCTAACCTAGATGGTGAAAGAGAACACGTAAGAGTAGGTGAAACGACACTAGGAAATCTTATTACAGATGCAATGAGAGTTTCAACAGGCGCAGATATAGCCTTTACCAATGGCGGAGGTATAAGAGCATCTATACCTGCTGGAGATATTACTTTTGGTGATATAATAACTTCATTCCCATTTACAAATACATTAGCTGTGATAGAAGTAAGTGGAGAGGAATTAATGGCAGCATTAGAGCATGGTGTTGATTTGTACCCAGAGCAAGCAGGTCATTTCCCACATGTTAGCGGTATGGCATACAAATTTGATGCTAACAAGGAAGTTGGAAATAGAATAGAAGAGGTTACTGTTAATGGTGAGCCATTAGACTTAACTAAATCTTATAAATTAGTTACTAATGATTTTATGGCTGCAGGCGGAGACGGTTATACCATGTTTGAAGGCAAACCATTTGTAGCTGAAGGTGGATTGTTATCAGATGTATTGGTTGATTATGTTAAAGAGCTTGGAGAGGTAAATCCTGCTGTTGAAGAAAGAATAGTTTCTGCTCCATTGACAGATGAAGCTGAAGAGCAAGCTCCAGTTGAAGAGCCAGTTCCAGAACCAACACCTGAACCAGTTCAAGAACCAGAACCAGTTTTAGAACCGGAACCTTCTCCTTCTCCTGTTGAAGAAGATGAAAAAAAAGAAGATGTTAAATACACTGTTAAACCTGGTGATTGGTTATCAAGAATAGCTATAAAATACAATAAGGATTGGAGAGCTTTAGCTGAATTCAATAAGATAAAGAATCCAGATCTTATATTTCCAGGTCAAATAATAGTGATACCACAGTAAAAGAGTTAAGAACTAAGAACTAAGAAGTAAGAACTAAGAGTTAAGAACTAAGAACTAAGAGTTAAGAACTAAGAACTAAGATTTAAAACCCGAGATCCTTCATGGGTAAGGTTTATGCTGCTATCTCAGGATGACAAGAGAGAGTTAAGAACTAAGAACTAAGATTTAAAACCCGAGATCCTTCATGGGTAAGGTTTATGCTGCTATCTCAGGATGACAGAAGAGAGCTAAGAGCTAAGAGTTAAGAACAATCATACTGTTCTGAGCGTTAGCGAGGAATCACCACCCATGCTGTCATTCTGAGCGCCAGCGAAGAATCTCGGGTTTTAATTGTGAACTGTGCATTGTGCATTGTGAATTGAATCCTTGTCATTCTGAGCGCCAGCGAAGAATCTCAGATTTTAATTGTGAACTGTGAATTGTGAATTAAATCCTTGTCATCCTGAGCATAGCAGTATGATTCTTGCTTCCGAAGGATCTCGGGTTTGTCTTTTAATTGTGAATTAGAACGATATAAAATATATTTAGTCGAAAGGAGTCCACTGTGGACTCCTTTAAATTTAGCCATATTTATGAATGCAGCACCAATAACGGAACTTATTTAAATTTTATGTATAATAGAGTTTAAGTAGCAAAATATTATTTGTTAATTCATTTAGGAAAGAAGGAGTTTTTTCTTCTTATGTAGAAATATATAATACAGTTTTAAAACCGTTAAATCCGAGATCCTTCATGGGTAAGGTTTATGCTGCTATCTCAGGATGACAGGAGAGAGTTAAGAAGTAAGAACTAAGAACTAAGAGTTAAAACCCGAGATCCTTCACGGGTAAGGTTTATACTGCTATCTCAGAATGACAGGAAAGAGTTAAGAAGTAAGAACTAATAGCTAAGAAGTAAGAGTTAAGAGTTAAGAACCATCATACTGTTCGCGAGTCAGCGAAGAATCTCGGGTTTTAATTGTGAACTGTGCATTGTGCATTGTGAATTGAATCCTTGTCATTCTGAGCGCTAGCGAAGAATCTCGGGTTTAATTGTGAACTGTGCATTGTGAATCGTGAATTGAAATAAGGTTGTGTTATGATTGGGAAGAAAGCCAAGAATTGAATACTATGGTGCAATATATCATATGACCCATATGGGTAAATCTGATATTTTTAAGGAAGAAGAGGACAAGCTTACACTTCTTGGAATATTGGGAGATATGAAAGAAGTTTTTGATTTTAAGCTAATTGCTTACTGTATATTAGACAATCAATATAATTTATTGATTAAAGCATATAATATTCCCATTAGCAAAATAATGCACGGAATAAATATGAACTATGCTAGATCATATAATTCTAGATACAAGAAAATTGGTTCTCCCTTTAAAGGAAGATACAAGGCCTTAATAGTAAGTGAAGGCAATGGCCTTTTAAATACAGCGAAAGAAATTCATTGTCTACCTGTGTTTTTGAAACTTGCTGATACAATAGGTGAATATAAGTGGAGCAGTGATGTATTTTATAGACTCAATTTAGAAAGTATCGTGGATATTGATTATATTTTAAATGTTTTATCAATAGAGCGAAATATAGGTTTAGAAAAGTATAAGGAGCTGATGAGTTCATCTGAGAAATTGGAGGACAATAAGGCAAAATTAGACTTAGATGATATCTTACATGATATCTGTACAAACAATGTAGATTTTGATTTAATAAAGAGCGGATCAAAAAAATCCTATTTGATGAAATATAAATTAGAATACATTAAAGCAAGTAAACAGTTAGGCTTTACTTGCCTAGAAATAGGAGAAAACATAGGAATTACAGAGAGAGCCGTAAGAAAACATCTTCATCTTTCCAAATAACCTATTTAAGTTAGCTACACCCCATCAAGTAGTAAAATATTCTTTGAGGAAAGGCTATACATATGTAGTTACCGGGTGGATATATTAAATATAAGGAGGTGTTTGTATGTATTTGCGATGTTTAGAGACTGTTAAGGGAATTACAAAAAATCTTGTAGGAATACCTAGCATTGTAAAATCTGATGGGGAAGCTAAATGTGCCAGATGGATTTATAATTATTATAAGGAATTAAATTATTTTAAGGAAAATCAGGAATTATTGATGCTTCAACAAACTGAAAATGATGAGATTGAAAGATTCAATGTTCTGGCCATGGTTAGAGGAACAAAGGGGAAATCAAAAAGGACAGTTATATTGATGGGACATATAGATACTGTTGGGGTAGATGATTTTGGGGTGATAAGCCCATATGCTTTCGATTGTGATAAGCTTCCTGAACTTTTAATTAGATCAAATCCCAGTAAAGAAGTCCTTAAAGATATTGAATCCGGTGAATATTTATTTGGTAGAGGAGTTTTGGATATGAAAGCCGGAGTTGCCGGACACATGTATTTAATAAAATACTTTACAGAGCATCCAGAGGAATTGGATGGTAATTTGATTGCGATTGCAGAATGTGATGAGGAAGATAACTCTCACGGTATTATATCTGCATTAGGTGTTCTAAATAAGTGGAAGTGTAAGTATGGACTTGAATATATAGCAGCTATTAATGCTGATTATTCAACACCATATCATCCTAAGGATGAAAATAGATATGTGTATTTTGGTACTATAGGAAAGTTGCTTCCATCATTTTATGTAACGGGTAAGGAAACTCATGTTGGGCAAGCCTTTGGAGGATTAAATCCAAATACTATTATTGCAGAATTGAACAATAATATAGAATTAAATCCAGAACTTTGTGATATTGCTCAGGGAGAGGTAACAGTGCCTCCTACATCGTTAAAACAAACCGATACCAAAGAAGGTTATACTGTACAGACTCCATTGTCTGCCTATAGTTACTACAATTTCTTTACACATAGTATGAGCCCAAAGGATGTGATTATAAAGATTAAGGAAAAGGCTGTGCAGTCCTTTGATAATGTGATTGAGAAATTGGATAATTCCTACAGAAAGTATTGTGAATTAGGAAATTATACGTATACAAAGCTTCCTTGGCAATCAAGAGTATATACCTGGGAGGAATTTTATAATGAGATACTCACAATTAATGGGCAAAAATTTAAGATTTTTCTTCATAATTTTGCACTAGACTTGAACAGAAAAAATCCGTCTATGGATTTAAGAGATTTTTCTGTAGCAATAATTGAAGCCGCATGGTTGTGGTCATTGGACAAAAGTCCGGCTATTATCATATATTATTCTTCGGTCTTTTCGGCCAGAGTTGAAATGAAGGGTGAAACTCTGGCCGAAAAGGAACTTTTGGATGCTGTGAAAGAGTCTATTGAATTTGTACAGGATTATTCAGATAAACCTATAGTAAATAAAATGTTCTATCCATATATTTCAGATTCTAGCTTTATGGCAATAAGTGATGATATTGAAGATTTGGATGCTTTAAAGAAAAATATGCCAGCTTGGGGGACAAAATATATATATCCAATTGAAGATATATTAGAGATAAATGTACCAGTAGTCAACATAGGTACCTTTGGCAAAGATGGACACAAGATGACCGAAAGGGTTCATATGAAGTATAGTTTCGAAAATGTGCCAAATATGACCTATGGGACTATCAAACGATTAATAGGATGAGGAGAGGTAAGAGTTAAGAACTAAGAGCTAAGAGCTAAGAACTAAGAGGTAAGAACTAAGAGCTAAGAACTAAGAACTAAGAGGTAAGAACTAAGAGCTAAGAACTAAGAGGTAAGAACTAAGAACCCGAGATCCTTCAGGGGTAAGGCTTATGCTGCTATCTCAGGATGACAAAAGCGGATGTCATGCCGCTTAACCTTTCCGTCATGCTGAGCAACGCGAAGCATCCCTACCACAATGTCATTCCGAGTGGAGTCGAGGAATCTCGGGTTTAAGACCCAAAAGACAGACCCCAGAAATTGTGAATTGTGAATTGTGAATTGTGAATTGTGAATTGTGAA
>DAIUFH010000076.1:0-9926 GCA_036844705.1 Tissierella sp. | reverse complement strand
AATAGTGTAGCAATTCCTTGTGTAGATTATATTATGCGAGGGATTGTTTATTTTATGAAGAAGTTTAATGGGGAAGAAAGAAAAGATTAAAATGCAACTAAAAGTAGCGGAATGAACTTTTTAGTTGGTTGAATATTGATAAATTGCAGGATAGAATATAGTCATAAGATAAGGAGGGATTATCTATGACTATATATTTTAAAGAAAATCTGATGGAAATAAGAAAGAGAAAAAACATTACTCAAGAAAAACTAGGGGAATTATGTGGTGTTTCAAGGCAGGCAGTTACAAAGTGGGAGAGTGGTGAGAGCTTGCCGGATCTGTATAAATTAGATGAGATAAGTGATGTATTAGGTGTAAAAATACAAGATCTAATTTATAAAAAAGCCAATTATCAGGAGGAAGGAGACGAACTTAAAAGTGATATAAAAAACATTTACAAACTTATAAAAGAAGTAAATGAAGGCAAAACATCAAGTTGTTTATTTGAAGAATATCTTCAATTAAGGGAAATTGATGTTCATGAACAAGGGCAGAGATTGCTTTTAGATGGGATAAAAGCAGTGGAAATGATTGAAACAGATAAGGCCTATGAACTATTTGAAAAAGCTCTTGTAAGAGGAGTTACAAGCGCGGGTATTGAATTATTAAAGCTTTTTGCGGACTGGTATGAATGTGAGGATATACCAGAAGAAAAAATTGAGTTAGAAGTATTTATAGGTAGATTAATACAAGAATATGGTAAGATATTAGTTGAGGAAAATAAACGGAAATATGGTGTTACAGGTTCTGATTATATATTATAAAATTATTGATTTGAGCAAAACAATATAAAATATAAATAAAAATTTGTAAATGAGGTGGGAAATCTAATGATAGAATCTGCATTTGAAGAATTTTTATCTAAAGAAATAACTATAACAAGCAAAGATAAGGCAGTAAGATCTAGAATGAGTAAAGCTAGAGCTGTAGAAAAAATGCTTGGTGAGAATTTGGACTCAGTAGTAAATAATGACGAAAAGATGTATAATGCACTTTTGCTAATTAATACTAACATGAATAACAAAAGTGGTAACTATTCTAATGCTTTGAGGAAGTATTATCTTTTTAAGAATGGAAAGGAATTTCCAAGGCTATCAAGTTATGAAAATAGTCTGAGTAGGTAGTTTAATATATGAGTATAGACTATAGAGCAATCTCTTGTGTAGATTATATTATACAAGGGATTGCTTATTTTATTAGAGAATTTAAGGAGGAAACGGAGGATTAAACAGTGTATATGTATCCAGATAATCTAAAAGCCAAGGCAACTCTATGGCTATGGGAACTAAGAGACATTGGCATCATTGGAATCGGTCTTCTTATTTCTGTATTTGCACTATCACAGCTGGGGTTTATGGCCCCAATTGTAATAACAGCAGTATATGCTTTCTTAACTATAAAATTTGAAGACACAAGTATATTGAATTTTATTCGATATGCCTGTGCCTTTTTTCTTATAAAGCAGCAAATCTATGAATGGAGGTTATGAAATTGAGAAGAAAACAGAAACAAAAAGAAAGACAAAAGCAGTCTACTAAAGAACTTATTGGGATTGATGAAATTACAGATTATAGCCTTAAAACTCCATATGGAGAGTTAGTATATTTTATAATTCATCCAACCAATATCTCAGTATTATCGGATGAAAGTGTAAGTGCTAGAATATATGCACTTATGACTGTATTGAAAGGAATAGCTGAAATAGAGATGTTATGTCTTAATTCAAAGGAAAACTTTGATGATAATAAGCAATATTTGAAAAAAAGAATCGAGATGGAGCAAAATCCTATTATAAGAAAACTGTTACAGCAGGATAGTACTAACCTTGATAGAATGCAGGTACAGATGGCAACTGCCCGTGAGTTTTTAATTATTTTAAGGCTTAAAGATGAAAAGGAATCAAATGTTTTTCCCTATCTTGCAAGAATAGAAAAGAGTTTGAAAGATCAAGGCTTTGCAGCTAGAAGAGCAGATAATGCTGATATTAAGAGACTCCTTGGAGTATATTATGAGCAGAATATAACAACAGAGAAATATGAAGATTATGATGGGGAGAGATGGATTGTGCTTGGAGAGTGATAATACCAAGAAAGTTTTTTAAAAAATTAGGTATATAAGAGAGAAAATATTTAATGTGCGAAACAGAAATGATTGAAAATTTTAGTTTGATATTTTACCTAAATGAAAGTAATAAGGGAATTCTGTAAAGAGGTATCAGCCTAAGCACCATAAATTGATGCTTAGGCCTATTTATTTCTAGCGATGTAAATATTTCTCTGCAAATGGATCATTATCATCGTGAATGAAATCTTCGCTTTGAAGTTCCATATCAAGAGCCTGAATTTCCGACAAGGACATTTTCT
The DNA here is from genome assembly GCA_036844705.1 of Tissierella sp. Classification (GTDB taxonomy): domain Bacteria; phylum Bacillota; class Clostridia; order Tissierellales; family Tissierellaceae; genus DAIUFH01. Next base: position 7,521 of record DAIUFH010000076.1, on the reverse strand, counting down.
CTATCTGCTTAGAGGTATGCCATTTTGGAGGTTGGGATATAAACTTTTCCTTTCGTTGCTGGAGCCAGATATTCATATAATGTTCTTCTTCATACTGATCAATACGCATACTATTGAGTTGCAAGTTGGGTAGACCAGCATTCCCGTAGGCATCTTGTATAAAGAAATGATTTATTACAGGCATAATTGCAGTATCTAGAGCACGTAGAAATTCAATCTTTCGTTCAAATGGAAAATACTCATATTGCATTAATGAAATATCATAGAGCATTAGTACATTTTTAAGAAAATCATTAATCTGATATTCATCTTTTTCTTTCATAAAATAAGGGTAATTATTTATTCTCAGTGAGGATAATGCAATATTTCTTATAACATCATTTTTTATTGAACATATGGAAAGATATATTTCACCAGAAAGAAATGCTGGGTATATATCAAGCTCTTTTGCAATACTGTTTAGCAGTTCTCTACTCATTTCCCCAGCATTTAAAGCCCTGCGGATGGTTCTTTCAGTGTTTATAATTTTGTCATTACTTCCAAGTTTTCGGATACTACTCTTTTTTTCCTTTAAAGTTTGCATAAAGAATTTTTTATCAATGGGCACATAATTTGGAGCCATTAGATTCACCTCTTTCTAAAGTGCGGTCAAATTTATAAAATTGTCAACTTTTCGCGGTCGTCATATTCTAATATAATGATATTAGAGATTCAAAGTAATTGCAAGAGAAAGAAAAAAAGAAAAGGAGACAAGATATGAAGAAAATGATACTAAAAACAGATGAAATAATGAAAGCAGGAGATGAAGTTTTCTCTGGTGGCATGAAGAACATAGTACAAAGCAATATTACAAAAGATAATGTGGTGGTGATTGCTTTGATAGTCACGATTGGTACAGCGTTCGTTGTTCATGATTTGATCACAAATGGATATGGAGCAGATATAGAAATAGAAAATAAGAAAGTGGCAGTTTATTTTCAGCCAAGAGCTTTTTATTCACAGACTGTTTAAAGTTGTGTATGAAACATTCATCTCGTTAGGAAGTGTGCAATGGCGAAATGATTTATGATGAGATAATAATTGTAATCTTGTTTTGAGTTAAGAAAAATATTATATAACGCACATTAATTATATCTTGATGAAGCCTTGCGCTAATATGTGGGGCTTTTTTAATGCGGAAAAGAAAGAGAGGTAAGAAGATAGTATGGTAAAAAAGAAATCGCCAATCATAGAAAATGAAAAAATCAAAACCTTTATAGACATGATAGCACCGTCCATCATCAAATTTAACACAGACCATTTTATCTGTGGCAATACCTACAGATGTGTATGGGCACTTAGAGAATATCCAACAAGTACTAGTGAACAAGCAATTCTTCGTCATCTTGGAGAAAAAGATGGAATAACTCTTAGAATCTATACAAGACAGGTAACTCCAAATGAGGAGAAGAAAATCATTCATAATGCAGCTAATAAAAATAGGATGAATACTGCAAATACAAATGATTTACAGCAGACGGTAACAGCAGAGAGTAACCTTCAAGATGTTGTAACCCTTGTATCAGAAATGCATAGAAATAGAGAACCGCTCCTTCACTGTGCAGTATATATTGAACTTATTGCAAGTGATTATGATAGTTTAAAACTGCTACAGACAGATGTGCTTACTGAGCTAGTAAGAAGTAAATTAAATGTAGATAGGCTTATGCTCAGGCAACAGCAAGGTTTTTTATGTGTTGGTCCAACGGGCAGGAATATATTTGGAAGCCAATTTGAAAGGGTACTTCCTGCATCTTCCGTTGCCAATCTTTATCCCTTTAACTATTCAGGAAAGACCGATAGCAATGGATTTTATTTAGGCAGGGATAAATTTGGCTCAAATATTATTGTGGATTTTGACAAACGAGATGATGATAAAACTAATCCTTGTATTCTAATCCTTGGAAATTCAGGACAAGGGAAAAGTTATTTATTAAAGCTAATATTATGCAATATCTTAGAATCAGGAAAGAATGTCATATGTCTTGATCCAGAGCATGAGTATGTAGAACTAGCAGAAAATATAGGTGGGTGCTTTGTGGATTTAATGAGTGGAGAGTATATGATAAATCCATTAGAACCAAAGACTTGGGATGAAGGAGGAAGTCCACAGGATAAAGATGCTCCTATAGCATTTAGACAAGCCACCAAACTAAGCCAGCATATAAGCTTTTTAAAGGATTTCTTTCGATGCTATAAAGATTTTGATGATAGGCATATAGATGTAATAGAAATTATGCTTGGCAAACTTTATAAGAAATGGAACATCAGTGACAGTACCAATTTCAGTCAATTAGAATCATTTGATTATCCTATTTTATCAGATTTATATACCTTGATAGAGGAAGAATACAAGGGATATGACAAGGGAAACTATCAACTTTATACAGAGGAATTATTACAGGAAATTCTACTTGGACTTCACTCTATGTGCCAAGGAGCGGAAAGCAAATTTTTCAATGGACACACCAATATAACTTCAAATAGATTTATTGTGTTTGGTGTAAAGGGGTTATTACAAGCCAGCAAAAATGTAAAGAATGCATTATTATTTAATGTATTATCCTTTATGTCAGATAAACTACTTACAGAAGGAAATACTGCAGCAGGGATTGATGAGCTATATTTGTTCCTTACCAATCTTACTGCAATAGAATATATACGTAATTTTATGAAGCGAGTGCGAAAGAAAGAATCAGCGGTAATACTTAGCAGTCAAAACCTTGAGGACTTCAATATTGAAGGGATTAGGGAGCTGACAAAGCCGCTGTTTTCTATCCCAGCACACGCTTTTTTATTTAATGCAGGAAACATTGATAAGCATTTCTATATGGATACTCTACAACTTGAAGAGTCAGAATATAACCTGATTAAATTTCCTCAAAGAGGGGTCTGTCTATATAAATGCGGCAATGAAAGATATAACTTGGCTGTCCATGCTCCAGCATATAAAGAAAAATTATTTGGAAAGGCAGGCGGCAGATAATGATTATTGAAAAAGATAAGTGGTTAAAAAGGCAGGAGAAAATTGAATCTTATAGAAAAGGAAAGCAAGGCATTATGGATGATTTGAGGGTGTGTATAAGCTACACTCCAGATAGAGATAATGACTTGCTTTGTTTTATGGAGCAATATCTAAAGGCAGAAAAGAAGAATCGACCAAGATTATTGGATCAGATAAAGTGCTGTATCAATGGTGAAGAATATAAAAATCCATTTCTTGCATATAACCAATATGGTGAAGGACATATTGATGAGTTCAACAGTATTCTTAATGAATATATTGACCAACTAAAGCTCTCTGATGGAGATTTCACGCAAGTATCTAGAATTATTGAAGGCACTGTATTAAAGATAAATGAACTCCATGATCTATGTCATGGTCAGCTGATAGATGCTTGGAGGAATGAAAGACTGACAGAATATATTATAACTGTTTCTAAATATACAGGATTTCAAAATGCTAAGGACATCATCGAAGGGAAGAAACAATGGTAAGGTGGTGGATATGTGGATTTAAGAGAGCAGAAGATTGGAATTGAAGTTGAAATGACAGGCATAACAAGGAGGAGAGCTGCTGAAGTAATTGCTGAATATCTTGGCTCTACTGCTAATCATGAAGGAGGGGGTTATGGCACTTATAGTGTAATAGATAATGAGAATAGGAAGTGGAAACTTGTAAGTGATGGCAGTATTAAGTGTCAGAAAAAGGTGGGAAATAGAAAGCAATTAGCTGACAGAGAATATAGTGTGGAGCTTGTCAGTCCCATCTGCAGGTATGAAGATATAGAAAAGGTGCAGGAGATGATACGAAAGCTAAGAGAGGCTGGAGCCTTCAGTAATAAGTCCTGTGGAATCCATATTCATATCAATGCGGCACCATTTGAAGCTTATCAGCTTAGAAATCTTGTGAATATTGTAGCAGCAAAAGAAGATATGATATATAAAGCATTAAAGGTAGATTCAGAGAGGGAGAACCGTTATTGCAAAAAGATTGATAAGGATTTCTTGGAAAAGTTGAATAAGCAGAAACCAAAAACAATAAGTGGAATTCAAAGCCTTTGGTACAAGGGAAGGGATGGAAGCCATCAGCATTACCATGACAGCAGGTATAGGTGTTTGAATCTACATTCAGTTTTCCAAAAAGGAACAATAGAGTTTCGAGCCTTTAATGGGTCTTTACATGCTGGAAAATTAAAGGCATATATACAGTTTTGTATGGCAATAACAGCCCAAGCTCACAATCAGAGATCTGCAAGCCCAATAAAAACCGTATCTGAAAATGAGAAATATACATTCCGTGTATGGCTTCTTCGTTTAGGGATGATAGGAGATGAATTCAAGACAGCAAGAAAGCATCTCTTAGATAATTTAGAAGGAAATATTGCTTGGAAATCACCAGAGCAGGCAGAGGCACAAAAAGAAAGACTAAGAAAAAAGAGAGAGGAAGAACTTTTAGTAGAGGAAGAAACTATGGAAACTGAAAATAATAATATGGAAATAACTGAGCAGGAGGAAGATGAATCTCCTGCTTTTACTATGTCTATGAATCAGTAGGAGGTCAAGATGGAAGAAAGAAAGATAGATAAAGACTCAACCCATAAACTATATATTGCCTATGGAAGCAACCTAAATTTAAGTCAGATGAAACACCGATGTCCTACTGCAAGAGTCATTGGAACATCGGAGCTGAAAGATTATGAGCTTGTATTCCGTGGGTCAAGACATAATGCAGTGGCAACTGTAGAACCATGTAAAGGAAGTACAGTACCAGTTTTACTATGGAGTATCAAGCCTGATGATGAGAAAGCACTTGACAGATATGAAGGATATCCAAGTTTTTATGATAAGGCTGGAGTTGAAATCACTATAGGTGATCACAAAACTATAGCAATGATTTATATAATGACAGCAGGGCATAGGCTGGGGAATCCTTCAGAAAATTATCTGAAAACCATAGAGGAAGGTTATATTGATTCAAGATTTGATATCAATATTTTATACAATGCAATAGAAAAAAACATTAGCAAGGTAGAAGAACTTAAAGAAATTGATGAACTAGAATCTGAGCAGGGAGATATGTTTAGAATGAAATGGTGGTGATAATAAATGGCAGATCCAACATCTATGGCACTTATTGTAAAGGCAGCAATATCGGCTTTGTCAGATGAAAGACTGAGAAAAGGAATAGGCTGGACAATTGCAGCAATCCTGTCTCCCTTTATATTAATCATTGTTATTATCTGTGGGTTACTTTCAGGAACAGCAAGCCATAACAATAATGCTATGTATTTATCCTTTAATGAAGCTAGTATATCAGGGAATATTCCTGAAGAATACAGAGGACATATAGAAGATATGCGAAGAAGTTTTTTAATACTGGATGGGAAGATAGAGGAAGTAAACAACCAAATGGAAGAAGGGGATAGTCTAGACTCAATTAGAGTTAAGGCTATTTTTTATTCTCTGTATTTCGGCGAAAATCATCCATCTAGGGTGAATCAGGGAAAGTATATTGACTGCTTTGTAATCTATGAGGAACGAACAAGAACTACAACTGATGCAGACGGTAATGAATATGAAGAAATTTATACAGTGGCTATACCTATAACAAATCTATCGGAAATATATAAAAGCATTGAATCGGAGATGGAGAAAATAGTCACCTATGAAGATGTGGTAAATGCCAATGAAATCTATTATAGGATAAAACACGGAACACCTGCACCAAATGAAGGAGATAGTTTTGCTGAATGGGAGGACTGGATACAAAACCTTACCCCAGAAGAACTAGAGAACTTATATAATGATTTGCCAGAAGGAGAGAAAGGCTCCGAAATCGTGAGACTCGCCATGTCAAGACTTGGAGATCCATATTCACAAGAAAGAAGAGGACAAGGAAGATACACAGACTGCAGTTATTTGACCATGTGGATCTACCGTCAAATTGGAATAATCATACCAGGAACTGCAGCAGAGCAGGCAAGATTTTGTGTAAATAATAATCTTACTGTTTCAAAAAATAACTTAGTTCCTGGAGATTTAGTATTTTGGAGTCATCAGCCAAATGGTAGGTTTATGAATATCACTCATGTTGGAGTCTATGCTGGAAATGGGAAAGTGATAGATGCCGCATACTCCAAAGGGCAGGTGGTGTACCGAGATTTATTCGATTCAAACAAGCAGGTAATGTATGGCAGACCGCATATTTTAAAATAAAGGAGGACTTTATGCTAATTACAAAGGCAATATTTGAAAGAAAGATATCAGAATTTGAAATGCAAAATTGTGTAATTGAAGGCATTGAATTAATGAATGGGAATGAATTTGAAGAATTCAGTAAGAATTTATTAGAAGATAGGGACTTCATTATAGAAAGAAAAGAAGAAATGTATAGAGACACTATGGGACAGATCCATGGCTTATTGGCACTTAATACTGAAAGCGGAGATGGAATTTTGATTGATAGTCAAGGACACGATTATGCAAGGTATACTGCATTTATGCCAAATATAAAGCCTTATATTGAACAGCAGATTTCAATAGTAGTAAATCAAATAATAGAGGAAGCTACAGAAAATACTTCCAATGGAAGCTGGGCTATTTACTTTGATGAAATAGAAGAAAACCATGGGGTAATAGTAAAAGAAAACAATGGTATTGGAACTTTGCTCTTAGATGAACTAACAAGCAGAGATGAAATTGCAGAAATTGAAGTATTAGATGATTGCTTTGATATGACAATCTATCTTGACTATTGCAATAATTTAGACGAAGAAATAAAGCAAGAACAAAATATGAGAATGTAGGGGGAAATGCATATGGATAATATAGAAAAGACACTTCGTATTTTAAAGATTGAGCCACAAAAATTACCTTATGAAAAAGAAATAAATAATGATTTAAAAGGTATCCAAGGAGAAGTCGAAGGATTATTTGAATGTATTTATCTAGATGATAATTGCATTTTAGTATGCAATGAAGAAGGAAAACTAAATGGAATGGAATTAAATCGAAGGGTTGGTTATGACATTATTGCTGGCCCTTTTTTTATTGCAGGGGATAGTAAGGATGGGGAATTTATTTCCCTTACGGATGAACAAATAGAGCAATATACAAATGAATTCGGTAATATTCAAGAGTTTACTGGTGAAGAACCAGAAGCACAGCCGAGGATGGAATTTATAGGATTTGATTTCTAAGGAGGGAAAGGTATGAGTATATCAACAGAAAAAGCTACTTTACAGGTGACATTTCAAAAAGAAAAGTTAGAAGCATTAAGGTTTTATATGGATGAAAAAGATCTGACGGTAGAAGGTGAATTGCAGAAACATATTAATAGTATATACGAGAAATATGTCCCATCAGCAACCAGAAGATATCTAGAGAGAAATGATAATGAACTGGAGCGTCAGACGGAAACAACAGCCCCTATTAGTGAAAGTTCATCAGAAGTTACTCCAAGAGCCACCTCTAATCGTG
>DAIUFH010000075.1:0-10114 GCA_036844705.1 Tissierella sp. | reverse complement strand
TGAATTGAATTAAAGGAATGGTGTGATTATGAATGAAACTAAAAGTGTAGCCCTTTGCGGTGTACCTGGAATGAAAAAAAGAGACATAGAAAAAATGGAAGAATACATAAAGGAAGAGTATCCTAACATTGATTTTAGATATTTAGGAGAATCAACCTTGGAAAAGGAAGAGCTTATAGATAAATGTAAAGAAGTAGAAGTATTAATTTCGTGGGATCAAGAAATGGACGAGGAGATTTATTCTAAATTAAATTTAAAGGCATATGTTGCTGCAAGTGCAGGATTTAATGCTGCAAATGTTGAGGCAGCTTCTATATATAATGTAGTAGTAAGCAATGCAAAGGGTTATTGCAAAGAGGAGGTAGCTATACACTCCATAATGTTCATATTAGATTTTGCAAGAAGACAACATCTAATGGTACCATATGTTGAAGATGGGAACTGGGATTTAGAAAAGGCTGGTAGTATAAGAAGATTTTCAAATTCTACTGTGGGTATACTTGGACTAGGCTCAATAGGAAGTACCGTAGCTAGATTTTTATCGGGCTTTGGAGTGAGGATTATTGCATGCGACCCAAATGTTTCTGATGAAAAGATGAAAGAGATTGGAGTTGAAAAAGTTGACTTTGATATCTTAATCTCAGAAGCAGATTTTCTTACAATACATACACCTTTAGCTAAGGAGACAAAAGGAATTATTAATTTAGATGTATTGAAATGTATGAAGTCTTCTGCTTATATTGTTAATACTGCCAGAGGTGGAATCATTAACCAGAATGACTTATATTATGCATTGACTAATGATATAATAGCAGGAGCAGGACTTGATGTATTGGAAAATGAACCTCCTAAGGAATCTGACAGAAAACTCATAGAACTTTCTAATGTAAGAGTGACTCCCCATAGCGCCTACATTTCACTAGAAGCATCAGAGACACAGCTAAGAACGACTGCCGCAGAAGTAGGAAGAATCCTTAGAAACGAAAAACCATTAAATTTGGTTAATCCAGAAGTGTTGGAAAATAAAAACTAAGAGTTAAGAACTAAGAGTTAAGAGCTAAAACCCGCGATCCTTCACGGGCAAGGCTTATACTGCTATCTCAGGATGACAAAAAGATATGTCATCCTGAGCAAAGCGAAGCATCTCGGGTTTTAATTGTGAACTGTGAATTGTGAACTGTGAATTGTGAACTGTGAATTGTGAATTAAATTATAGAGGTGAGGAAATGGAAAAACGTATACTTGGTAAAACAAATTTTGAATTATCTTCAGTAGGAGTAGGAGGTATACCACTACAAAGAGTGGATAAGGATACTGCAGTGGCAATATTGAGAGAGGCCCTTAATCAAGGTATGAACTTTATTGATACAGCAAGAGGATATAGAGAAAGTGAAGTATTGATTGGACATGCCCTTAGTATATTAGGCAGGGACTTGTTTTTTCTAGCTACAAAATCGATGGTTAGAACCTATGAGGATATGATAGAAGAGGTAAAAATAAGCCTTAAAATCTTAAATACAGACTATATTGATTTATATCAGCTTCATAATGTAAGAACATTAGATGATTATAAGGTTGTAATGGGAGAAAACGGAGCATTAAAGGCGTTAAAAGAGCTTAAGGAGAAAGGCATAATAGGTCAAATAGGAATCTCAAGCCATGGCTTGGATGTTTTAGACGCTGCTATTGATTCCAAAGAGTATGCTACAATTCAATTTCCATACAATGCAATTGAAAGGCAAGGGGAGCCATTATTTGAGAAGGCTAAGAAGAATAATATAGGAGTTATAATTATGAAGCCTTTAGCAGGGGGTGCCCTATCAAAAGGTGAATTAGCTGTGAGATATATTTTGGAAAATCCAAATATATCAGTAGTTATTCCGGGTATGGATTCGGTAGAGCAAGTAATTCAGAATGCAAGACCAGCTATTGATAGAAGATCATTGACAGATGAAGAAAGAGAAATATTGCATGAAGAAGCAAAGTCACTTGGGACACAGTTCTGCCGAAGATGCGGATATTGTGCTCCTTGTACCATAGGGATTGATATTCCAAATAATTTTGTATTCGATAGCTATTTCACAAGGTATAATTTGCAAGATTGGGCGATTACAAGATTTAAAGATATGAATCCTAAGGCAAAGGATTGTATTGAATGTGGTGAATGCGAAAAAAGATGCCCTTACAATCTTCCTATAATAGAAATGCTGAAGGAAGTAGCAAGTCATTATGACTTTTAACACAGCACTAAAGTTGAAGATTTTTATTGGAACCACTCCATCTAAATATGTATATAATAAAAAAACTTAAGACAAAAATCTTAAGTTTTTTTATTATGTCAAAAACGATAAATAATAAGTTTAATTTGAAGATATACAGTTTAATAAAAATATTAGATAATCTTTAATGGGCAAACGGTTGCAGTAGCATATTAAAAATTTATCAAAATAATATATATAAAGAGGTGGATATATTGTTAAAACAAACTAAAGTTAGTGACCCAGAATTATATAATATAGTAGCTGACGAATTAGGACGGCAAGAGCATAATATAGAAATGATAGCTTCAGAAAGTACTGCTCCGTTAGAGGTCATGGAGTTGTCTGGTTCAATCTTTACAAATAAAACATTAGAAGGTTATCCGGGTTCAAGATTCCAAGCTGGTTCACATGAAGCGGATAGACTTGAATTATTAGGTGTTGATAGAGCAAAAAAATTATTTGGAGCTGAGCATGCAAACCTTCAGGTTTATTCAGGTTCAACAGCAAATTATGGTGTATATGCAGCTGTTTTAAAACCAGGAGATAAGGTTTTAAGTATGAGGCTTGATCAAGGTGGGCACTTAACACATGGAAGCCCGGCAAATTTTTTATCAAAGGTATATGAATATCATTTTTATGGTGTGAATCCTGAAACCGAAATGATTGATTATGAAGCTTTAGAGGAAAAGGCAAAGGAGGTAATGCCAAAACTAATAATAGCTGGAGGAAGCTCATACCCAAGGTTAATAGACTATAAAAGAATTGGACAAATTGCAAAATCTGTGGATGCATATTTCATGGTTGATATGGCACATGTTAGCGGATTAGTAGCTGCAGGATTGATACCAAGTCCTGTACCATATGCTGATTTTGTGACATCCTCAACTACGAAGACCTTCTGTGGGCCTCGAAGTGGATTTATCTTATGCAAAAAGGAACATGCAAAATTAATTGATAAGGGGGTTTTCCCAGGATTAATTGGCTCTATGCATCTTACAACTATGGCTGCAAAGGTTTGGTCAATGAAATATGCAGCATCTGAAGAATTTAAAAATATTATGAAACAAGTTCTTGTAAATGCGAAAACTTTAGCAGAGGAATTAACTGGGCATGGTTTTAGAATAGTAAGTGGAACAACTGATAATCATATAGTCATGGTGGATTTAAGAGATAAGGGAATTACTGGTAAATTATTTCAAGATGCTTTGGATTCAATTGGTATTACAGTAAATAAAAATCAAATTCCTAACGATCCTGCATCTCCGTTTGTAACCAGTGGTGTACGTATCGGAGTTACATCTATCACACAACGTGGATTAAAGGAATCTGAAGTTAAAATAATTGCTGATATAATGAATCAAGTCGCAGAAGCTCCCGAAGATGAAAGAAATTTGTCTTTATGTAAGAAGAGAGCAGAAGAGTTAATTGCAAGATTTCCCCTATATCCAGCTGGTAGCTTTAAGGATTAACAATTAAAATACTACAGGTAATAATTATCTGTAGTATTTTAATATGTCAAAATTGATACAAAAATGGACAAAATCCATCAAATAAAAACGTTTTCATATTAGATATAATTAAGAAAAGTATAAATATAATTATAATGAGAGGGGTGTTTGATACGCTGCAATTAAGTGAACTGAAAAAATTATATGAACAAGAATTAATTAATTTCAGAAGAGACCTCCATATGAATCCTGAATTAAGTTTTAAGGAATTTAGAACTACTAATAAAATTAAAGATAAATTGCTATCCTTGGGAATAGAAATCATTGATATTGGGTTAGAAACAGGTGTAGTTGGATTGTTAAGAGGCAAAAATGATGGCCAAACGATAGCCCTACGAGGAGATATTGATGCTCTGCCAATACAGGAATTAAATGACGTAGTCTATAAGTCAAAGGTTAATGGTGTAATGCATGCATGTGGACATGATATACATACAACTTGTGTAATTGGTGCGGCAATGATTTTATCTAGTATTAAAGATGAGATAGATGGTAATGTCCTCTTTATTTTCCAACCAGCAGAAGAGGTCAATGAGGGTGCAAAGCTAATGGTTGAAAAAGGGTTATTTACAGATGTTAAGGCTGATTTAATATTTGGACTACACAATAATCCTGAAATACCTTGGGGAAAGATTGCTATTAAAAAAGGGGGCTTAATGGCTGCTGTTGATACCTTGAGATTTAAGGTAAAAGGAAAGGGGGGACATGGGGGTTGGCCACATGCAACAAGGGATCCAATAGTGGCAGCTTCTGCTATGGTAATGAATTTACAGTCTATAGTAAGTCGCAATATTAGTCCGCTTAATTCTGCAGTTGTATCTATTGGAACTTTTAAAGCAGGTACAGCTAATAATGTTATTCCTGAGGTAGTCGAAATCACTGGAACTGTAAGAAGCTTTGATTCTGATGATAGACAAATTTTATCTAAGAGAATAAAAGAGATATTAGAAAGCACTGCGAGAACATATATGGTAGATGTTGAAATCGAATATATTTTTGATTTACCAGCTGTTTATAATAGTGAGGAATTGACTAATCTAGCTTATGATGCCTCTAAAGAGATTGTAGGAGAGGATGGTATAGTAGATCCTAATCCTTCTATGGGTGGTGAAGACTTTTCGATATTTACAGAAAAAATTCCAGGTTTTTTCTTTTGGCTTGGTGTAGAAAACAAAGAAAAGGACATGAATTATGTATGGCACAATCCAAGGTTTGATGGTGATGACAGAGCTATAATTATAGCTTCTGCTGTTATGAGCAATATGGTATTAAAAGGGATTGAATATGTGAGCAAAAATCCTTAATTTTATTAGAAGAGGGGGAAGCTAAATGATAGATATATTACAAGAGGTAAAAAGGATAGAACCAGATATTATATCTTGGAGAAGGGATCTTCATCAAATTCCTGAGTTAGCCTTAGAATTACCTAATACCGTAAAGTATATCAAAGAAAAGCTTGATGAAATGGGCATAGAGTACAAGACATTGGTAAATGGAAATGCAATAGTTGGTATTATTGAGGGTGGTCAGGAAGGTAAAACAATTGCCTTAAGAGCTGATATGGATGCATTACCTATAAAAGAAGAAACGAATTTACCATTTGCATCTTCAAATGGTTGTATGCATGCATGTGGACATGATGCTCATGCTGCTATGCTACTAGGAACTGCAAAAATTCTAAATGAAAATAAAGAAAACCTAAATGGAAATGTCAAATTGTTTTTCCAACCTGGTGAAGAATATCCAGGAGGTGCCCTCCCTATGATTGAAGAGGGGGCAATGGATAATGTAGATGCAGTTATAGGATTACATGCAGGTTCTATTTTTAAAGATGTAGAAAAGGGAAAAATAGCAGTATCTTATGGACCTATGATGGCTTCAATGGATAGAATTTTTATTAAGATAAAGGGAAAAGGCTCACATGCTGCTTATCCTGAATTATCTATTGATCCAATATCAACTGCTGCAGAAGTGATATCTGCTTTACAAAGAGTAATAAGTAGAGAAATAAAGGCAATAGACCCAGCAGTTCTATCCATCACTAGAATAAATGGAGGATTTAACCAAAATATTATTCCTGATGAAGTAGAGCTGGAGGGAACAGTTAGAACTGTAAATAATGAAACAAGACAATTAATTGCAAGACGTATAGAAGAAATAACAAAAGGTATAACGGCGGCTATGAGGGCTGATTATGAAGTTCAATATGATTTTAAATATCCACCACTTATAAATTCAGAGGAATTTACTAATTTCTTTGTAAATTCTGCTAAAAAGATTATTGATGAAAAAGATATTTTTGAGATGAAATATCCTGTTATGGGTGGAGAAGATATGGCCTATTTCTTGGAAAAGGCACCGGGAACGTTTTTCTTCCTTAGCAACCCAAATGAAATAGATGGAGTAATATACCCACATCATAATTCAAAATTTGATGTGGATGAAAGTTTATTTTATAAGGGAACAGCACTATTTATTCAAACTGTATTTGACTATCTAAGTGAGTAGTATTTAGTTTTCTAGGCTTTTATAAGCAAATATTCTAAATAAAAGAGGTGGCGAGTAATGAAAAATGTAAAGCTCCATATTATCGCACTTGTTCTAGTAGTTATTTCTGAATTTATTGGTACTAAAAGTTTCGCTGTAGGGGTGGGGAGCATTGTATTATTGCCAATGCTTTATGCAATGGTACTGGGTGTTTTTACAACACCAAAGTTTTTAAAAATAGCAAAAGAAAAGGAAATGGATGATGCAGGTTCGCTAATTGGATTGACTCTTATGCTCCTAATGGCAAAATACGGTACAAATATAGGACCAACTCTTCCCCAAATTATAGCGGCAAGTCCGGCTCTTATTTTGCAGGAATTTGGAAATCTAGGAACAGTATTACTAGGAGTCCCATTAGGAGTAATAGTACTTGGGCTAAAAAGAGAAACAATTGGGGGTGCACACTCTATAGCCAGAGAGCCAAATGTTGCATTGATAGGCGACAAGTATGGACTAGATAGTGCAGAAGGTCAAGGGGTTCTTGGAGTTTATATTGTAGGAACCGTATTCGGTACAATATTTATTGGATTAATGGCAAGTTTTTTAGCTGCTTATACTCCGTTGCATCCATATTCCTTAGCAATGGCTTCTGGGGTAGGATCAGCAAGTATGATGACTGCAGGTGTTGGGTCCTTAGTTGCTATGTTCCCACAAATGGAAGAAATGATTACGGCCTTCGGTGCTACAAGTAATATGCTATCGGGCTTAGATGGATTGTATATGTCGTTATGGCTTGCATTGCCATTATCAGAATGGTTGTATAAGAAGTCATATAAAATTAAATATGGTGAGTTACCAGTAACTCCTGCAGCAAAGGAGGTTAAATAAATGAAATTAAAAGAATCGGCTATTATATTATTAATAACTGCAGCTATTTCTGTAATAGGTAACTTTGTAGGCTATAAGGTTAGCATTATTGAAGCCATTCCTGGAATATTGATATTAGTTGGTATAGCTTTGCTGGGAATTATATTAGCTGATGTTATTCCTGGTAAAATACCTAGTGTAGCATATATAGTAACATTATCAACCATATTGACTGTACCGGGAGTACCTGGGTCTGCTATTATATCCGGATATGTAACTAAAGTAAACTTTTTGGCATTAGCTACTCCGATACTTGCATATGCAGGTATATATACAGGTAAAAATTTGGATTCATTGAAGAAAACAGGTTGGAGAATAGTAGTTCTCTCCATATTTGTTATGGTTGGAACTTATATAGGCTCAGCTGTAATTGCAGATTTAATATTGAGGATGTTAGGTCAAATATAAATATATATAAGACTGGGATATTATAAAATGAGGCTGTCGCATTAAATATTTATTTGCTAATGCGATGGCCCCATTATTTCATTTATTTCCATTTACCGTTTTCTATTGTACTCTCAATCTTTTCTTTTCCTTCTTCAGATAATGGTTGAAGTGGCCTTCTTACTTCTCCACCTTCATATCCCATTAAATCCATTGCATATTTTAGTCCTGAGATGCCATATTTACCTGTTACTAAAAAATTGATCTCTATAAGACTTTGTTGAAGTTTTAATGCCTCTTTCATCTTCCCTTCATTAAATAATTCTAATACCCTACAGCACTCATTAGGCAATACATTGCCTAGAGCTACTGTAGCGCCTTTTATACCAACCGCTAGTCCAGGCAATAAATATCCTGCATTACCAGCAAATACAGAGAAGTTATCATCTGTGTCTCTAACAGTTTCAGAAAGCTGAACTATATTTCCTGCTGTATCCTTTATACCTACTATATTTGGATGCTTTGATAATCTAGCAATTAATGAAGATGTTAGATTAAGACCAGTATTACCAGGCATATTGTACAGCATCATAGGGATAGGGGATTCATCTGCAATGTCAGTAAAGTATCTATAAAGGATGTCCTCTTTCATAGCTGACTTATAATAGTTAGAAGGCAAGACTAGTATAGCATCTGCGCCTAATTTGGAAACCTCTTTACTAAACTTGATGGTTTCTCTTGTTGATTCATTATAGGTACCAACTATTATTTTCTTTTCCTTTGTAAAGTTTTCGATTACAAATTTGACTAGCTGTAGCTTTTCCTCATAATCCAAATATGCAAATTCTCCATTTGAGCCTAAGACTACAATGCCACTAAGCTTGCTTTTTCCAAGCTTATCTAAGTTGTGCTTTAACTTACTAAAATCAATCTCTTCATTCTTTTGGAATGGAGTGACTATAGGTGCGTAAATACCTTGAAACATTTTTATCAACCTCCTAGTTTTTAGATGTTATCTCTATTCTAGCATAAGTCAGTGGAAAATGTTAACACTTTTCTGAACCGATAAGGACGTCAGATTTTCATGGAAACGATTGCACCGCGAGCCTGTTTTTTCCTTTTTTGATATAAAATTGTATACTAAATATGCCGGTAGAAAACGGAAGACGCCTTCTTATTGGAGGAATAGAAATGTATGAAGAATTGAATGATTTATTGACAGAAGCAAAATTAGGTGATGATAAAAGTAAGAAAAGAATTTTAGAATCATTGTACCCTTTAATAATTAGCTCCATAAGAAGATATTATAATAAATTAAATGAATATGAAGATTTGATTCAAGGAGGAAGGGAGGTTATTTTATATTGTATAAATAGCTTTGATGAGACCAAAGGAGTTTATTTTTTAGGTTATGTAAAGACAAGGCTTAGATATTTTTACCTTAATAAGCATAATGAGAAATTAACAGCTTCCTTAAATGTGAAGGTTGGAAAAGATAAAGAGGAGGAAATAGTCGATTTGCTGAAATCAGACATAGAGAATCCATTGGAGTTTTTGGTAAGACTCGAAGAAACAATGATTCTTCAAGATGCTCTTTCGACATTAACAGCAAGACAAAGAGAGATTATAATCGACTTTTATTATGAAAATCTGACATTAGGTGAAATAAGTAAAAAACTTGGCATTTCTTATCGAACTGTAGTCAATACAAAAACTGTGGCATTAAATAAGTTGAGAAAACAGGTAAGAGGTAAGAGGTAAGAGTTAAGAAGTAAGAAGTAAGAAGTAAGAAGTAAGAGTTAAGAAGTAAGAGTTAAGAACTAAGACCCGAGATTCTTCGCTATGCTCAGAATGACGTAATCCTGTCATCTCGACTGAAGTAAGAATCTCGGGTTTGATTTATACTACAATACAGCCAAGTCTTCATCCATTGGGTCACATATAAACATATATCCTGGAGAGTGTGTTATCATTAATTCTGGCTTACTGGTCATAGCTATGGATTGAGGGGTTACTCCACACGCCCAAAATACAGGAACTTCACCTTCATTTATCCTTGATGGATCTCCAAAGTCAGGTTTGTTTATATCATTAATACCAATTAATGATGGATCTCCAATATGTATAGGAGCACCATGTACTTGAGGGAATCTTGAAGTTGCTTGAACTGCTCTTGTTATAAGCTTATATGGAATTGGTCTCATGCTTACTACCATTTTTCCATGAAAGCTTCCAGCTGGAATAGTATCAATATTGGTTATATACATTGGGACATTGTGATTATCCTCGATATGTCTTACTGGTATAGAGGCATTTAGCATCGCAGATTCAAAAGAAAAGCTACAGCCTAACAAGAATCCCACTAGATCATCTCTCCAATATTTTTCAATATTAGTTACCTCATCAACCAATTCACCATATTTGTAAATTCTATATTTAGGAATATCATATCTAAGGTCGGCACCCTTTGCCATTAACTTAGGTTCTGGATCACCTACATCAGTAACATCAAGTATTGGGCAAGGCTTTGGATTTCTTTGTGCA
>DAIUFH010000074.1:0-10458 GCA_036844705.1 Tissierella sp. | reverse complement strand
GAGGCTGTCGCATTAGCATATAAATAATTGCTAGTGCACAGCCTGTTTTTTTACATAATATTACTAATTTTATTAGCACTTTTACAGATTAGCTTCCTATATATCTAAAAATAGGTATACCTTAATAAGCCTCCGCAAATAAGGCTTTTTTTCTAAATATATAATTTTTAAGATTCTATTTTAAGCACTTTCTTTTAGTGAAAAAAGATGTGTCCCTGTTCGCTCAGACTGGATTTTATTATGAAGTTTATTTACATTATGTGCCATTGCTAACAGAATACTTTCTGCCAGTACATTCTGTTTTCCTCTGCATAAGAATCTTCTAAAGCCCATGTCCTGTTTTAATTCTCCAAAGGAACCCTCTACTTGAATACTTCGATTCATTCTAAGCTCGCATCCTTCTTTACTTAAAATTCTTTCAAGATCATCTTTTCTTAGCCTATTAAATAATTTAGATGTCTCAAGACTTTTAACTCTATCTTCTAAGGGTGCTTTCCAGTTGCTGCCTTTAATACAGCTGCTCTTAAATGTACAGTTGCTACAATCCTCACAGGTATAAATAGTTTTTTCACTTTTATATCCAGTTTTACTTTTTCTTATTATTACATTTCTAACCGTAAGTTTTCTGTTGTTTTTACATGTGTAGTAGTCTTCAGCTTCATTGTATTCCATATTTTCAATGCGACTGATATCATTTTTATATTTTCTTGTTTTGGATATTTCGTAGTTTGCTGGTTTTATGAATGCTAACTGATTATTATCTTCAATATATGCATAGTTCTCTTCGCTTTCATATCCTGCATCAGCTGTTATCTTTTCATATTTAAATTTTAGGTGTTTTCCCATACCCTTTAAAAATGGAATGAGAGTTGTAGTATCTGTTGGCTGAGGTCCGACTGAAAGCCATGTAATGTATTCGGAATCTACACCATGCTGAACATTATACGCAGCCTTTAATTGCCCATTTCCCATTGCATCTTCCTTCATACGCATAAATGTCGCATCATTATCCGACTTTGAATAACTATTGCGTCCTCCGCATATATGTATTTTTTGTGTATACTCTTTTAGTCTGTTAAGATAATTCTCTAGCTCTTCAATGGAACGCTGTAATGGTGATTTCCTTTTACCCTTACCATGGACAAACTCAATATTTTCTTCCTGTTTTAGTTTATATAGCATCTTTCGCAGCTTTTTAATATGTTTTATTTTCACCTGATTTTGATATATGAGTCTAATACCGTATAACTCTTCACACTCTGCAACAAAATCAGCTAGTTTTATTAGTAGTTTAGCTTGGTTCTTCGTTACTGCTTTTTTCCATACAAATGTGTATTTATTAGCACATGCCTCAATCTTAGTTCCATCAATAAATATGGCATCACCTGATATTTCTCCTATGTCATAAAGAAAATTTGACATCTCAGCAAGGATTTTCTCAGCACATGGGGCAAAGTGAAGACTTCTAAATCTTGCAAATGTTGCATGATCTGGTACTGGAGAATCTTCAAGAAGATACATGAAATTGATATCACGAGTACATGAAGTCTCCATACCCCTCGAAGAATAAATACGATTCATGTAAGAATAGAGTACAATCTTCAGCATCTGACGTGGCGTTGCTTGATTTCCCCGAATACGGGAATAAGTCATATACAAATCTCTTAAATCCATCTCCTCTATAAACTGACTTAGCAAGCGCACAGAATCATTATCTGGGATTATACAATCGATATCTAGTGGAAGTTTTAATTGATAAAAACTTTGATTAACTGTATAATTTTTATGTAAGATATTTTGTTTTTGCATACAAATATTTTACCATAAATCCCTTACTTTTCGAAGTTTGGGATTTATTTGTTAACATAGAAAAAGGCTGCGCACTAATTATTTAGTGCGACAGCCCCTTTATAATTTATCTATTATTTATTCTTCATCTTCTTCACAATGACAATCACATTCCTCATCGTCACAGCAATCTAAATAATCATCGTAATCATAATCTTCATCATCGAAATCATCATAGTCAAAATCATCATCGTCGTCTCCATAGAAATCTTCCTCAACATCAGCAAGGTCCTCATCTATAAAGTTAACATATTCTTCTAAATCTGCTTGATCATCAATTACATCCTCTAACACATTTGTAAAGGCTTCTAAGGTTTCAATGATTTGTACTAGAACCTTTCCTTCTTTAGTAGAATCATCAACACCAAGACCTTCCGTCAATCCTTTTAGATATGCAACCTTTTGTAATAAGTAATCCATTTTTACCCCTCCAATTCTTTTTTCTATACTCTAGATAGATATTCACCACTTCTAGTATCTATCTTAATTTTATCGCCTATATTAACGAATAAAGGTACATTTATAGTAACACCAGTCTCAACAGTTGCTGGTTTAGTAGCTCCTGATGAAGTATCTCCTTTTATTCCAGGCTCTGATTCAGTAACAACAAGCTCAACGAAATTAGGTGGCTGCACCTCAAATGCATTCCCTTGATAAAATCTTATAGTAGCTGTGTCATTCTCTCTTAAGTATTGCATTGCTTCTTCAACAGCATCTTTATTCAAAGGTAACTGTTCATATGTTTCAACATCCATAAAGTAGTATAATTCTCCATCATTATATAGATATTGCATTTCCTTAGTTTCAATAGTAGCCTTCTCAAATCTTTCTGTTGGATTAAAGGTTACTTCCTTTGTTCCTCCAGATAAAACACTTTTAATCTTTGTTCTTACAAAAGCAGCACCTTTACCTGGTTTAACGTGTTGGAAATCAATAACCTGATATACATCACCGTCTAGTTCAAAAGTAATACCTTTTCTAAAATCTCCTGCTGAAATCAAATTTTTACCTCCTATCCTGTATTCTATTTAAAGTTTAAATGCTAGATTAATTGCACATTCATAGAGCATTATTGCATTAAATATTTCATAGTCCTATTATACCAATATCTAGTATTTACCACAAGAGAAATAATAAAACAAATTTGACTTAACAATTGTTTTTAATTACTATTCACAGTACTAAATTGTGTAAAATCGAAAAATGATAAAATACACACTCACGGTTTCGGAGATGAATAATTCTATAGCTCATTCCAGACAAAAATCCTACATCTTTCAATTCCCTTAGTGGTCTATCTTTAGGGACATGAAAGCTGCTTAACGGATTTTTATCTTCCATTCACTAAGAATTATAGTCACTCCTGCAAATGTTCCCTTAGAATTTTTATCATTTTTCTTTATCTGCTGTGATTAACTGTGATTAGCAACTGTTTTTAACTAATCTCAGCTAGACGATTATACTCTCCTATTACTTCCTTGCAAATTTGTTCAATAGATTTATTATCTACATTGATTATTACATCGCTTGAAGCCAAATATAATTGTTCTCGACCCCTAAATAATTTTTCTACCTTTTCATACAAAGTAGCAGTACCACCCTTTAATAATGGCCTTACAACATTGCTTGAAGTTAAATTATCCACTATAGTTTGTATTTTTCCCATAAACAAGAAAATATAACCATTTTTACGAAGGTTTTCAATATTATCAGAATTAAGAACAATACCCCCACCAGTAGAAATGACCATATTACTCATCGTAGAAATTTCACTCATCAAATTACTCTCAACATCTCTAAAATAATCTTCACCATATTTTATGAAAATCTCTTCAATTGTTATTTTTTCTCTTCTTACTATTTCCTCATCTGTATCAAGAAAAGTCCAGCCTAATAAATTAGCTAGATATTTCCCTTTTTCTGATTTTCCTATACCGCTCATTCCTATAATTACAATATTTTTCATTAGAACATCCTTTTTTATCATCTAGTATTTAATTCAAAAAACCCAGGTAAATATATACCATATTTATATATATAATCACTATTATACATTATATCAACTTTGTCAAGGTAATCTGTATTTCCTTCTGTCAATATCATACCTCTAATAACAGGTTCAATTTCACTATTTACTATAATCTTTGAAGCTTTGCCCTTTAGAATTATAATACCGTTAAATTTAAATCTACCTGAAATTATCAAATCCCCTTCTAAATATATAATACCATTTAGTACTAGCGGATCTTTATAGGTACTCTCTTCTATCTCCAAAGTTAATGGAGTATATAGTTTGTTTTCAATAATAAATATGGTATCCTTATAAGTTTTTTTATTGTAATCTTCTAATTCTATTGCGATATTTCTCGTTTTTTTAATGGTATTGTCAGTGCTATCTTTACTCCTAATACTGATTTTATCATGATCAAAGGTATGTATTATTTTATACTTTGAAGGAATTTTATCTAAAATTAATCCATCCTTCAATTCATTATAGAATAAGGATAATTTGCCACTTAAATCTTCGCATAAATCATAAGAAACTATTGGCAATTTTCCTACCTCAAAAATATCATTTACTACTCTAGCTTTTTTATGTAAAGAAGTTCTTATACCATTATAATTGGACTCGGTATCAATGCTTATTTCTTTCCTATTATTGTCATTATTATAAATTGTTACATTGACTTTATTTAATGTATCTTTATCATCTATATCCTCATCTTTTAGTTTAATACTCAAGGATCTTGGAGCTGTCATTGGATTTACAAGATGATTTATTATAAATGGTTCCAGATAGGTATCACGATAATATTCATCGTATAATATTCTGTTTATCTTAGTCTCCGAATGGTAATTTGATTGTATTTTATCACTTAGGGAAAAAGTCATACATGCTTCTAATTTTGTTAAATAAACGATATACATAGAGCACAGTGTAACTATACAAAAAACTATTAAAATTATTGGAATAAAAACAAAACCTTTTCTTTTCATATTATCCTCTAAAAATCATATTCAAGATCAGCATATATTAAAGACTTTAGGTTTAAACTAACTCTACCTTCACCCATATTTAGACTTAATCTTATTAACTCTTTATCCTTATCAACATGGGTTTCATTAAAGGAAAGTACATTTTTACAAACAACATTATAACCAGAAAAGTTTCCTGCAATTGGATAAATATCATCTGGAGAGCTTTTGGTGATTCTTATGACCTCATTATTCCAGTTTAAATAATAGGTAACAAATTTATATCTTTCTTCTGAATCAACTATTTCACTATCACTCATCAAAACAAATCCAATATTGTCGGGATATGTACTATCTAATTGAGAAATTTTCTCAGAATCTATAATCTTATTCATGCTTTTAATTTCTTCTTTAAGATATTCAATACCAAACCGACCATTTAAATATAATTTGTCTTCAAATTCAACACATTCGACAGCCCTTCCAGAAAAATTTATAATTGTAAAAAATGAACCCAAAAGAATTGATATCAAAGCTAGACCTAGTATAAATTCTATCAGAGTATATCCTCTATGTATTCGGGATAGAGGCTTTAAATTCAACAATTTGAATTTTTCCATGCTTATTTTCCACCCTTACTAAAAACTCCAATAAATCAGAGTTGCTACGAATTCTATAAATATTACATTTAAATTTATCAGTATCAAAATCTTCATCCTCATAGGACATATCACTTTTGATATTTGAAAAATTACTAATTATAGATTCATCCTTAGCTTTTATTTTCTCTACAACCATTTCTCCTATATATATCATCTCATTCTGTAACTTTATTCTTTTAAAGTTATTTATGGATGAGATTAGGATAGGAAGAAAGCTGATTGATATAATCCCTAAAAAAAAGAGCATAACAACTACTTGAATCAGCATATTACCTTTTCTACTCATAATACACCACTAATCATATAAATTTATCTGTCCTGTAACTGGAGTTACAGCAATGAAAAATATCTTATTTTCACTATTTTTAAATTCTATAGTACCACTTTTAATAGGTACTCCCGATTTACCAAATTCCAATCTTATAAGATTCGGATTTTCAATTAGGCTTAACCCATGTTTAAAATAATATCTTTTCTTAACGACATCCTCTGTATGAATAAAATAGCCATTGTCTGTATAATCCAATTGAAAATAATATATCTTACCTTCAATAATGGCTTGATTTCTTGCATACAAAATATCTCTTTTAAATTCTCTTAGTTCCTGACTTTCTTTTAATTTATTCACAACTTTTAAATTAGGAGTAGCTATTGATAGAATAATTAAAGTAAGAGCTATTACTACAACTAACTCTATCATCGTAAATCCCATTTTTCTGTACATATAGTTATCTACTCCATAAATTTATAGAGCATATAAACTGTCTCTGCCCGTGTGATCTTATTATTCATATCATTAAAGCTATTAGAACTTACCTTTCTGCAATGAAGTATATCAATTGCTATATCAGACCATTTGAATTGTGAATTTTCAAGAACTCTTCCCATTATTGATTCAATCTCCTTATAAGAAATAGGTTCATTTGATTTAACGGAAATATCTTTTATATATGGTGTATCCAAATTATATATTTTGTTTAAAATTGTCAGGAATTCTACCCTGGTTATACTTCTATCCGGTTTAAACGTCATATCGCTATATCCATCTATAATGCCACGCCTAACAAATGTATTTATTTCATCTTTAGCCCAATGTCCCCTGGAATCAGAGAAAATCTTAATATCATTATCTAGGAATACACTATAGGTAATACCATCAGCTTTTATGCTGCCTATATTTACATAAGTATAAATAGCTTCATCCTCTATAAACGAAGGAACATATAACCATTTCTTGTCTACCAATTTATATATGCCGCCTTTTATCTTATCTCCGTAGTATTTAAAACTAAGTTTCATAGGTTTACTATCATCGAAATTATTGGAATTGTTTAAAATACTTATGGTATAGCTATCAGAAGCTTTAACCAGCTTATCAGGCATTGGTAGAGATGCATCATAAATTGTTTCAATGATTAAATTTACAGGATGATAAAAGGAACCAGGTTCGATGAATACATTTAAGACATTATCTAAACTATTTAAGCTTGTCCCTGAAGTGGTGACAATTTCTGAGACACTTTTATTTAAGCTTTGCCCTTGAGCAAGTTCTTCAAATTTTGAATTATATCCTTCTGAAAAGCCATCATAAAAACCAGCTATAAAACCATCTCTATAATTTGTAGTTTGAAGATTTTGTCCATATTCTAAAATTATAAAATCTTCATTTGGAAGATTCCTTTGCCAATTATTAGTATTGTTAGACATAAAATCAATTGTGGCTTGTAATTCTCCGCTGTTCTTTCCTATTTCTTGGCCATTAGAAAATGAATCATTTCCCTCCGATTTATTTTGCTTTAAATTGGTCTCTCTATATGCTTTATTATATGATTCTTCAAAGGCTGTTTTATACTCTTTCAAAAACCCCTTTCTATATTCATACGAATCATTGTAAAGAGAATGCTCATTGCAAATCACCCTATCTGAAGGAAGATTTCTTCTATAATCCAGCTTCTTCCCTTCATAATAATCCTTAATTCCATAAATTTCACCCAATAGCTTACCTAATTCCTTTGAGTAATTTTCTTTTTTATTGTCTTTTAAACCATCTTTAAAGCCATCATAGAATCCTTTATCAAAACCATCGTAATCAAACCCACTTATACTATCTCTAATTATTCTAAATTTTGTAGTTCCATAAAAATCATCCAGGATATCGTCTACTTTCACATTATTACCTGAATTTTTGTCACCTGCGTCATATCCGGCATTATATCCTTCATCATAACTCAGATCAGCAGAAGTAGCAAAGATAACTTCAGGATTAATTGTTAACAATAGAGTCAATAAAATTGTTATAATTCTATTTTTTATTCTCAACTTCTCCTACCTCCTAATAAGTACCAATACCTTGCCTACTGGTAATATATCGTATGAGTTCAAACTATTGTTTTTAATTATTTCATTTTTATATGCGATAGTTCCATATATCTTCTTAGAGATACTAGCTACTGTATCACCTGATTGTACAATATAAAAATCGTTTATTGGTGCATCGTTAGCATTATTATCTTCACTTATAGGGTAAATAGCTTCAAGTTTATCGATTAAAAGCACACCATAATCATCCCTATTGTACGGTAGTTCATAATATAAATGTGTAAGCTTTAAGGGGTAGAGGCTTAAGTCTAAAGGAGGCTTAGTTTCAATATTTGACCAGCCTAGCCACGAAATGCCTTCTGAAGCTATTACATCAATATCTTCTCCATCTTGAGTTCTAAACCTCATACCTAATGTTCCAGGTGAATACCCATAAGCATTGACCCAAATATTAATGGATTCAGGTGGATATTTAAATTCTATATTGCTAGAACTCATATCAATATATGCTCTATTTTCTTCTTCTAAAGCAAGAATATTGTATTCAAACCTCAATGAATATTTACCAGATTTTCTTATAGTAGATGATATTACATCTCCATTTATTAACTCGTTTGATGGTATAAAGCTATAATTTACGCTTTCAAAATCATTTAGTATATAGCTATTTTGTTGACCATCTGAATCTATTTCACTTGATATATCAGCTACACTCTCTTCTATATCATCTTCTTCATTGTCCTTTTTATAGTCATTAAAAGAAGTAAATGGAGATCCTTCACCTGAGTCATTATCGTTCACTACATAAATAGTATTTTGATCATCATCTGGGAGCAATCCCTCTAAACTATATACTTTAAGGGACATATTTCCGCTTAGTTCATCATTAGCTAATATATCCATTGATAATGAATCAAGTAAAATTCTTCTAGGACTTGTCTCAATTGATTTAGCAATATTCACAATACCATCATAATTACCTCTAAAAGGAATTGAAACACTCATCTCTTTAACATCCATTTCACCGATTTCTTCAACACTCGGTCTGTCAAAATTAAAATCTGTAATTTTTACTCTATCATCTACCATTAAATCATTTAATAGATATATTATTTGAGATTGATCCAAAACAGGAAAATAATTAGACAAAATATCATTCCTCCTCTTATGTAGAATTTCCCATTCCTTTTTCATTTTTTCTTCCATTTTCAATTTATTATTTATATCTACTATTTTAGAATCCAAATCACGTTTTTTAGCTTCTAAAGCACTCATTTTTTCTGCCTGGGGCGTGAGAACAAACTTGTTAGATAGCCATAAAAACAATACGAATCCTAATATAATTAACAATAGCTTCTCTTTTTTTGTAAGTTGTCTTATTTTACTTTCCTTGCTCTTCAGAAGTTTTCGTTCCATCTAAGCTCACATCCTTTAATGTCAAATTGAGTTCAAAATTGAAGTAATTTTCTGTATTACTTATATTTGATATAAATACGGAGTCCATATCTTTTATAAGTCCTAGCCCTTTTTCAAACTCTGCAACAGAGTATGTATCCTTTGATATCCCAGAAATCTGTATTTCATTTTCAAATGCACTAAAACTAGTAAGAAATAGCTCAGATGGCATTTTATTTCTAATTTCCTTTAATAATTTTTCATTTACTTTATTGTTGGATTCAATACTCATATCAATTTCAATCATGTTATTGACTTCATTTTTAAAATTATTTAGTTCTATTTCCAGCTTTTTAATTTCATTTACTTTCTTTATTGTATTAGAATCTTCTATGACTGTTCTACGGTCTTGTACCTGCTTATTTAATTCATTTATCTTCATTTGATTATGTATTCCATATATAGAAATTGCACATATACATATAGCCAAAAGTAAATATAAAAATATTATTCTAGTAAATGCAAATTCGTGCTTTTCTATATAAGGTTCAAAAAAGTTCAAATCTTTCATTTTTTCAAACCACCAATCCTAATTAAAGCACCAATTGAATTGGCATATCTAGTTATTTCACCGTTAGATCTTACTTTATTCAACTTTTTTAATATCATACAGGGTTCCCCAAAATAATTGCTAAATAACTGGTCTATGCCTTCTATATCAGCCATAGTGCCATACAATAGAATCAAGTCAATGTTATTGTCTTTTTCTCTAGTTAAAAAATAATCAAAAACCATACCAATCCCTTCAAAAATCTTATTTAAATTTACCTCTAATCCTGATACAGATTTAAACTCTTGTAAAGCTGAGCTTGATACATCTTTTTCAATCTCAATAACACGGGAAACTTTTATAATGCCATTTTGAGTTATCGTAAGACCTATACTCTCATTTTCTAAGTCAATGCAAGCAATTGTATTTTCTTTATTATGTTGATTATCTATATTACCATTATAATAAATTAATTTATTGATTACATTTCCTGTAAAATCTAAAACTTGAGGTCTTAGATTGATATTCTTAAATAAATCCAGATGGCTTTCTACAATTTTTTTAGGAATACAAATTAGCAATATGATTAATTTCTCAACACCATCTTCTAATGTATCTCCTACAGGCATATATTCAATTACATATTCCTCAGGATTTACCGGTAAATAATCAGCTAACTGATAGCTCAATATGGATTGGACTAGGTTT
>DAIUFH010000073.1:0-10500 GCA_036844705.1 Tissierella sp. | reverse complement strand
CACTATGCCAGAGCTTCCTGAAATGGAAACCTATAAAAAGTTACTTAATAATAAACTTGCTGGAAAAACTATTACAGATATTGAAGTTAATAGGGAAAAGTCAATCAATACATCTAGCTTACAATTCATTCAAGAAATACAAGGAAAACAAATTGTAGAAATAGATCGAAGAGCGAAGCATTTAATTTTTAGATTAAATTCCCAGAAAAATCTTCTACTACATTTAATGCTAGGTGGGCAGATGTATATTGGAAGTGAACATGATAATCCTAATCGTACCAAACAGGTCATTTTATCCTTTGATGATATGAATCTCTATTTTATCGGATTGCGATTGGGCTATTTGCATCTCCTTGATGAACAGGATTTAGAACAGAAATTCTCTGATTTAGGATTAGAGCCACAAGAACCAGATTTTACTTTCAATCATTTTCAGGATACCTTGCAATCTAAAAGAGGGAAATTAAAATTGATTCTCATAAACCAAAAGATTATCTCTGGTATTGGTAACCATTATTCTGATGAGATTTGCTTTGATGCAAAGATCAGACCTACTGTGACAGTAGATTCTCTTGAAACAGATAGCTTATTCTCTGTTTATAATTCAATTCATACTATTTTACGAAAAGCTATTTCTCTTGGTGGGTATATGGATAATCCTTTGTTTTTAGGAGATCAACTTACAGGAGTATACAACAATCATACCCTCGTTTATGATAGAGAAGGAGAAAAATGTAGACGGTGCGGAGGTACTATTGTTAAAATTGAGCTTTCTTCACGTAAATGCTTCTATTGCCCCGATTGCCAAGAAGGGTGACTATGGACAAAATATGGTATAATAGATTAGTAATCATTGTATGGCTATTTTATTGTTTTCTTCTAATCCCAATAACCATAATACACTTACATCTAAAGCATCGGCTATTGCTACAAGTTCAATATCAGTTACTGGTCTGGTTCTTGATTCAATTTTTGATATGGTTGTTTTTTCTAATTCTATACCACGAACAGCAAGTCTAGCCAATAGATCTGTTTGAGTTATTTTTGGACTGCTTTTATGACGCGCTTGACGCAAACGATCCCCTATTAAATTTTTGCCATTCAAATCATTTATATTTATCATAGACAATCTCCTGAAATAATTATTTATAAACTTGATTATAAAGCAAGTTTGATGATATAATTTGCTTACTGAGCAAGTTATATAAATATAACGGGAGATATCATAATGGATACCTTAAAATGCATAGAGGAATTAAGGGAAGAATTGAATACAATTGTCGATGACATGGAAAGCTGTGATGGAGAAAAGCTGTTGGAGGTTAGCCAGAGGCTGGACAAGGCTATACTTGTGTATATTGAAGAGGAACAGGTGAAGTGAAATACTATTCCAAGAAGTTGTTTATAATCATTCATTGTAAATGGCTGTGGTTGTTCATGAGTAGGTTTTTGCAGAAGCATCAAATAAGTTAAATACATAGGTATAACAATATAAATTAGGTATATTTGACTAATACATGAGCATAAAGTATAATTATAAATAGTAAACCAAAGGGGGAATTTATTATGATAATGTCAACCAAGGATAAGTCAAATAATGATATTTGGGAACTTAAAAATGAAGAATGGGAAGAAAATATTAAATATGTTAAGGAAACATTGACACCTAGGAGACTAGCCTATTTTGTACCAATTTTGGATACGGGAAGAGAGCAATGTAAATCTGTAATAGAACTAAATTCAGAGTATTATTCTACTCCTTATTTTGGCAATATAAAAACAGACCTTTTGACATTTAGCATAATGAGACTTTTTGATAAAAAATATTTACCTATAAATTTTCCTTATGTGGTAGAACCAACTATCATAAATAAAAGAAATAGATATGTAGCACCTATACTGAAAATTGGAAATATAGATATAAATATTTTAAAAGCATATAAGCGCAACAGAATTGATGATAATGATAGAAAATACTTAAAAAAAAGATGTAAAGGAAATGAAGTTCTTAGAGGTCAATTAGATTTATTTGATGATAATAGTGAGAATTCACATCTACATGGAGTAGTGACTTACAATATTAGTAGAAACTGGGATAAATATAATTTCATAGACTTAACTTTTTTTGGACCTAATCTTAGAGAAGTAATAGTAAAGGTAGATTTACTGAAAACATTACACATTTATGGTGGAGATAATAATATTGATACTAAGCAAAGCTTAGTTGATGATGAAAATTTGAGACAAGAAATTCAAAATGAACTAAATAAAATACTTAGAATTAAATAAAATTAGAAGGAGTTTTTATATATGGGTAATAGGAATAATATAAACCAGCTATATAATATCGAAAAGACGATTATTCCTGATAGGCTGAAAGACGCACGTATATATAGAGGATATTCACAACAAGATTTAGCTAATATGGTGAATGTATCAAAGCAAGCCATATCCTCCTATGAAAAGGGGAATAAAAATCCATCAGTTGATGTTTTATCAAGTATTTCTATGGTGTTAAAGTTTCCATTTGATTTTTTTTATAAGGAAATTACAAATAAGGATGTAAATCCTGTATTCTTTTTTAGGAGTAATTCAATTGCCAAAAAAAAGAAAGAGATGTTATACAAGAAATTACAATATTTTAATAATGAAATATTAGAATTTTGTAATAACTATATAAATTTCCCCAAAATTAATCTCATTGAAGTAAGTCGTAATGACAATTTTACTCAAGATGATATAAGAAATATTGTATCTGAAATTCGTGAAAAATGGGGTATTAATAATTCTCCTATAAATGACTTAATGTATTTGATGCAAAAGAATGGATGTATAATATCATGCATAGATTTAAATTCTGAAAAAACTGATGGATATTCTTGCTGGATAGAAGATAGACCTATTATTCTACTAAACAATGTTAAAGATAGTGCGTCTAGGCAAAGATTTACATTAGCACATGAATTAGGGCACATAATATTACACAAAAATTTAGATAATGATGAGTCGTTAAAACAAAGAGAGGCAGAAGCTAACTTTTTTGCAGGAGAATTTCTTTTCCCCACGGAACAAGCCATAAATGAGATATATAGTGCATCCTTAGATAGTTTCATACCAATTAAATATAAATGGAAAATCTCCATAGCTGCTATTATTAGAAGATGTATTGACTTAGAATTAATTACAGATGACAGATATTTAATACTACAAAAACAGTTAAGTAGAAAGGGTTGGAGAGTTAAGGAACCATTAGATGATATAATTGAGGATGAAACTCCTCAGTTAATTCAGGATATATTTGATCTTCTAGTAAAAAGAAATGTCTTAAGCAAAGATTTCATATCTAATGAAATACGTTTTGATAAGGAAGAACTAATAGAGATTTGTGGGTTAAGAGAGGATTTCTTTAAAGAGTCATTAGATGTTAGATTACTTAAAAGTGTTAACAATCTTTCACATATTAGAAATTTGACATGATTATACGGCTAGGATTCAAAAGTTGCCCCAATATAATAAGTCCCTATTGCTAGGAATGATTTCTAGTAATAGGGGCTTATTTATTGTTTGTACACTATAAATTCATAATCTCCTCTTTAAAATTGCAGAACCATCAAATAAGTTAAATGCATAGGTATAACTGATTTCACCAGATTCTGCTCCCTGGATTACACTTTTTGCGAAGCTATTACTATAACGGGATTTGCTGGTTTCATCTTTATCATTATTCCATAGTTCATTGATTGTAATTTGGAACATGCTTTCATAAATTCTTTTGTAAATTATAGATATTTTAATAAGTATTATTGAGTAAATCATCTGTGATTTTTATGTTTGAAGCACTTGGACGAAAATCACAAGGGTCTTTAATTAAAAAAAGCTTGCATTGTACGTACATTGTAAGATATAATGTACGTACAAATATAAAGGAGGGAGACGTATGAAAAGGATTGCTATTTTAGGTAGTAGTGGTGGAAACCTTTATAACTTAGGTGGGAAAGAGCCACTAAAACTATTAGGAGAAATTGAAGCTCAAATCAAAGTAGCTAGTATGGAAATAGTTGCAATTCAATTTATAGGGGCGAAGGCTTCTATGGACAATATTAATAAAGATACCAAAGCTAGACTTTATACTTGGGATGACTTGGATAAGAAAATAATATTTACTGATGAAGAGTATCTAGACAAAATAAATGAAATCTCAGAAAAGGTAGACATAGAAATTGCAGATAGAATTGAAAATGAAGAAATAGATGGACTTATTCTAATGAGTTCTGATCCAAAGAGAGCAAATAAACATTCAATTAAAGCTGCTGCAGATAAGAAGATTCCTATAGTAGGAACTGGTGGTACTTCAATGGCTACTGTTCAGTCTTTAGGAGGAAATGTTATATCAACTTCTGGTACAACAGGTACTACAAATAGGACGAGAGCTGTAGCTTCTGTTCAAGCTTTAAGTAAGATTTGGAAAATTAAATATAAACCAACCATAGGTTCATCTTCAGCTAATAGTGAACCAGGAGATGATAACGTATTCAAAAGAATAAGCTTCAGAGGAATTATGATGTCTGCTTTACCTGGATTTATATCTTTGGCATTAGTATTAGCACTAAGCAAGATTCCAGCATTAAGTGAATTTAGTGAAATATTTGATTTATTAATAGGTGGTTTACCTGTTGTAATAGCAGCTATTGCTGCAAAACAGGTTTCAGGTTTAGATGAAGTAGGTATAGTAGCAGGTGTTATAGCTGGACTTCTATCATCTGATGGTGGCATTATAGGTGGTTTGATAGGTGGTATATTAGCTGGTATTTTAGCAATTTATTTGATAAAACTAGCATTAGGCTGGAATTTTCCAGGAACTACTTCTAATATTGTTGCAGGAGGATTATCCGGTTTAATAGCAGGTTTAATTGTATTTTATTTTATTTCACCTATTGCTTTGGCACTTGGTAATGGTATTAGATCTGCAATTGAAGCGGCAGTCAACTTTAGCCCTGTTTTAGCAGGGGGCTTAGCGGGATTATTGATTTGGCCGGCTATTATCGGTGGGGTTTATCATGCAGCGATATTACCAATTGTATTGCTTGAGATGGAGACCACAGGAGTTAGCTTTTTAGGTGCTATAGATATGACTGGATTGGTAATGGTATCAGCAGGTATAACTTTAGCTAATATAATATTTCCTAAACAAAAAAGCGAATCTGCAATCGCGGCTCCGGGATTCTTTATAAATGTGGCATTTGGTACTTTTGTAGAAGCAGCATATCCATTTATGTTCTCTGATAAACTGGTATTTGGAGGAGCCATTGTTTCTGCAGCCTTATCAGGTATAGTCGTAGGTATGTTTAATGTACAAGGTACGGCTTATGTGCCAACAGTTACAGCTCCTGCCCTTTCAACTAATCCATTGGGATTTTTTATAAGTATGATGGTAGGAATGATTTCGGCATTTTTGATAACAGCATTTGCTAATAAAATTCATAGATCAAAGAAAGTGGAGGGATAATATATGTTTTCATCAGAAATGAATAAAAAAAGAGAATTGTCTTTAAAAAAAGTACTAGATGCCATTAAAGCAGATGGCGGTACTACAATATTAAGCACTGGAATAACAGGTGACGATGCAAGGTTAGCTAAGGCAGTAGTTGATGTCGGAGTTAAATTATTAGAACCAAATCATCCGGCAGTTGCATTGGCTAGGGGATATAGAGGAGTTACAAATATGCACGATGCTGAGCAAATTCGTCATGAAGTACCTATGTCTGATATGATAAATGTAGTTCGAGGCGTTAGAAATGTGGTGGGTAATGATATTTTTATTACTGTAGGTATTCCTGGTGGTTTTCATGAATTAGTTCCAATTGAAATACCGGATGAAGTATTTATAGAATTATCAACAGTTGGAGCAAATGGGCTGCATACTCATAAATCAAGTTTGGAAGATTTGTGCGAACTAGTGAAAAAAGCTCATAAATATGGATTGTTAGTAGACGCTTATATAGCTCATCCTGATGATCTTCATACCTTTGGTATAGGTGCAAGAACACCTGAAGAAGTTGCCAAGGTTGCTAAGGATATGGAAGGCATAGGAGTAGATATGATAGGATTAATGACTGGTATGAGCTATGAAGGGGCAGCTGCTGGCGAAATTCATCCCATAGTTAAGGAAAGATTGCAGGCATTGATTGAGTCAGTAAAAGTGCCTACATTAGCTGAAGGTGGAATCAATATAAGTAATTATACTGCCTTTGCCAATACAGGTGTAAATATCTTAGTTATAGGAACTGCTATTGATGATATGGTAAAAAAGGCGGCTCAAGATGCAGTTAAACAATTTATTAGTTAAAAAGATAAGAGTGGAGATAATATTCAAGTATTATCTCCACTTTACTTTCTTGGCATTGACGCAAAAAATACATATTTATCTCCAATATAATAGCTTTCAACAAAATATAAAGGTTCTTTATTGTCCACATAAACTACGCATTGCATTTTTAATACTGCGGAATTTTTAGGAATTTTCAAGTAGTGAATATATTCATCTGGGCAGATTTCAGCTTCTAGAAATATATTGCCATAATTCAAATTTAAATTATAATGTTCTTCATATAATTTATAGAGAGAGGTATTGTCATTTATTAATCTATCTATGTCTGGACACAAATCTCTGGAGATATATGTTGTTTCAAAGCACATTGGGGAGCTATCTGCAAGTCTAAGTCTTTCTATTTTAAAGACCTTTTCATTATTTTTTATATTCATATAATATCTTGCTGCATCACTAGGAAAATCCAATGTTGTATTTATTATCTTACTAGATGGGATCATACCCATATTTATCATCTGTTCTGAAAAACTTTCTAAAGATGTCAGCTTATATTCAGATTTACTATTAATAAAAGTACCTTTACCTGCAATTCTATTTATATAACCATCTTGTTCTAATCTATCAAGGGCTCTTCTTACCGTATGTCTGCTTAAATTATATTGATTGACTAATTCATGTTCAGTAGGAAGTTTCATACCCTTTTTCCATAACTTATTATCAATATTGTTTTTTAGCTCATTGTATAATTGCATATATAAAAATCTATTTTTATCAGTCAAATATTTCACCTTCCTAATGTCTAAGAGAAATGTTTATGTTTCAATTTAATAGTATTATATCAATAAAATGAAGTCAACTTCAAGGAATATGTACTGATTAATAATAACTTGAAGTAACCAGTTGAACATAGTGACAGGTTTGGTAGCTACATCGCACCATATGGTGTGAATCTTAGTGTTTAAAGATTATTTTGTGTATAATATAGATAACTGATATATAGAAATATAAATAGCCACCATTGTAAGGAGGAAACTTTTATGAAATGGGAAGATATCAGACAAAAGTACATTGATGAATGGATAATAATTGAAGCTATTAATGCACGTACTGAGGATGGTAATAGAATTGTTGAAGAACTGACAATAGTAGATAATTTTGACAATGATAATAACAGAGCATTGCGTAAATATGTTGAATTCCATAAAGCTAATCCTAAAAGAGAGTTATATGTTGTTCATACTTCTAGGAATAAACTTAACATAAAAGAACGTAGATGGACTGTGGTGAGACAAGCATAATGAACAAGGAAAACAAATTGTAAAAATAGATCGCCGGGCAAAGCATTTAATTTTTAGATTAGATATTGGGAAAAAATTTTCTATTACATTTAATTGCAATACCTTACACCTTTTGATACTATAAGCTTAGAAAGATAGGATATCCAGCTATGAGCTGAGAGGAGAGAATATGAATGAGCAATACATTAAATGGTAGCTTAGTTTCCGATTTAAAAAAACTAGGGGATAAATATTTAATTGATAAAATTGTACTTTTCGGTTCTCGTGCAAGAGGAGATAATAAACCCAATAGTGATGTTGACCTTGCAATTTTTACATTTCCTGGATTTGATCATAAGGGATTTTTAATTAGTGATATAGATGAGCTTAATACACTTTTTAAAATAGATGTTGTATTTATAGATAAAGATACTGACATAGAACTATTAAAAAATATTGAAAAAGAAGGAGTTATGTTATATGAGCAATCATCGAACTAAATTTGATAATTTTGTAAGTGCTATTGAGCAACTGAAAAATGGTATTTTATTATTCAATAATGAAAATGATTTATTAAGAGATGGATTGATACAAAGATTTAATAATACTATTCTAACATAAAGGAGAATAATACTACGCCAGAGCTTCCTGAAATGAAAACCTGTGAGCTTTCTTCACGTAAATGCTTCTATTGCCCCGATTGCCAAGAAGGTTGACTATGAACAAAATATGGTATAATAGATTATATGAGAAACGCAATATTGAAGATGTGAAATAGAATTATTAAAGGGGATAAACCTATGACTAAAGATGTATTAGAAATTATTCAACGCAAGATAAGAGAGCTTGAAGGTAATTTGCTGTATTTAAAACAAATATCCTTAAATATGAATAAAGATAATATAAAAAATGATATCATAGTTTACTGGGGAATCGAGAGAGGAATACAGATATGTATTGAATCAGTTATAGATATTGCAAATATAGTAATTTCAGTTAATGATGTAAAGAAACCTAATACCTATAGAGAGACTGTAGAATTAATTGGAACACTTGGAATTATCCCTAAAACCTTTGCAAAGGAACTTAGTAACATGGTAGGTTTTAGAAATATATTGGTACATGATTATATCAAGATTAATGAAGATGTTATTTTAGAAATATTATCTAACAATCTAGATGATTTCATCAAGTTCTCTAACTATATAAGAAAATATCTAGATGATTATTTTAAATAAAGGTGATAAGAATGCAGAGAAATTTACAGGAAGTAAAGTCTATCATAGATGTTAATATAAAAAAGTTAATCGAGGAATTTAATATCTCACTTATTTATGTTTTTGGTTCATATGCTAAGGGAACCAATACGGAAAACAGTGACCTTGATATTGGCATATTAATTAATGGAGATACATCTCTAATGACAAGGCTAAGTGTTTTGAATGAAATGGTAGGTATACTGGATAGAGAGGATATTGATTTAATAATATTAAATGAAGCTGATGAAGTTTTAAAATTTCAGGTTATCAAATATGGTAAATTAATATATGTAAGAGATTTAACAGAAAAAGTACTTTTTGAAGCAAGAACAATGTCTGAATATATGGATATGGAGCATTTTAGGAATACAAGGAATAAATATATGGACATAAGATTTAAGGAAGCTTTTGGATCTAGGACAGAGAGAGAGGATTAAAACTCCATGAGCCATACAATGATTAAAGTAATCATTGTATGGCTATTTTATATTGATTTTTGGATTGCTTTTATGACACGCTTGACGCAAATGATCCCCTATTAAATTTTTGCCGTTCAAATCATTCATATTTATCATAGACAATCTACTGGGATATTATTTATAAAGGGATTAGTTATAGCTTGTACACTATAATCTAATACCCACTTGTCTCATAAATTGGAATAAGTCAATATATTTAATTCCAAATTGTTCACATACATTAGGAATTTTTATTCTCTTTTTAGTATCAGAATCAAATTTCTCTAAGGTTACTATAGTGTC
Source organism: Tissierella sp. (assembly GCA_036844705.1). Lineage (GTDB taxonomy): Bacteria > Bacillota > Clostridia > Tissierellales > Tissierellaceae > DAIUFH01. Next base: position 875 of record DAIUFH010000073.1, on the reverse strand, counting down.
TTCATAGGCTAAACCATAAGCACATAACCATGAGTCTGCTATGCTAGCAAATTCATCCTTGGCTGATTGCTTGTATTGTTTATTTTTGGTTATAAAATTTATTATTTTGCTATAAGCTGTTATTACTTCTTGGTCAGGAATTACTAAAATGTTAAAATTAGATTTCTGACTTTTATACCAGTCAGTTAATATGTCTTTACCCTTCATTATCTCCTTGTCAACTTTTTCGATTATTTCTATTTTACCCGATGCTTTATCTACGAGTTGATTCCAGAAACTTGGGGCTATATCAAAGGGATAGAATTGTCTATGGGCTGTAATGAATATATTAGCATCAATTAAGTATTTATTCGCCATAACCCATAATCTCCTCTTTAAAGTAATCATAGGTTTTTGCAGAACCATCAAATAAGTTAAATGCATAGGTATAACTGATTTCACCCGATTCTGCCCCCTGGATTACACTTTTTACGAAGCTATTACTATAACGGGATTTACTGGTTTTATAAAAGTTTCCCCCATTGGATTCAGTGTCTCTACCTTCCCAATCCACCTCGTTTTTTTGTTTTATTATATCAACTGTATTCTGTGTAACTATAGACATATCATTAAGTTTAATGGCCACTGCTATTTTACTAACATGGAATAGTCTACTAAATACCCCTATTTGTTTTATTTCATCTTTATCCTTATTCCATAGTTCATTGATATGAGATGCTGGGACTAAAAATTCTGCTGTTATTCTATTTATCTTTTTCTCATTTTTGTTCTTGTGTACTTGATATTCATCTATAAATATATCATCCTCTTGCAGCAAAAAATGAATATATTCATGAATCAAAGTAAATATTTTTCCATTTGGACTGTCCTTAGAA
>DAIUFH010000072.1:0-10662 GCA_036844705.1 Tissierella sp. | reverse complement strand
TCTTAGTTCTTAGTTCTTAGTTCTTAGTTCTTAACTCTTAGTTCTTAGCTATCCTTTATTATTATACCATTATTTTTTTATATTAAAAGAAAAAACCCTAGTAAACTAGGGATTAATTCTAAACTTCCATTATTATAGGAAGAATCATTGGGTTCCTTTTAATCTTCTCATATAGATAACTTCTTAGGGCATCTCTAATAGTAGACTTCAGTGTAGCCCAGTCAGCTATTTTCTTTTCCTCACATTGCTTTAAAGCTTCTCTAACAACGCTTCTTGCTTCCTCCATCAAATCCTCAGATTCTCTAACATATACAAAACCTCTTGAAACGATGTCTGGCCCCGATATTACTTTTCTCTCTTGTTTACTGATAGTCACTACTACTACTATCAAACCATCCTCTGAAAGATGCTTTCTATCTCTTAATACTATATTTCCTACATCACCTACTCCTAGCCCATCTACTAATATATTTCCAGCTGGAACTATAGGTCCTAGATTAGCGCTATCTTTAGTAAATTCTAGAGTTTGACCATTCTCTAATATGAAAATATTTTCTCTAGGAGTTCCAAGTGATTCGCCTATCTCAGCATGAATCTTCAAATGTCTTTGCTCTCCATGTACAGGAATAAAGAATTTAGGCTTAACTAAAGCATGTATTAATTTTAATTCCTCTTGGCAGGCATGACCTGAAACATGGACTTCTGCAAGTGATTCATATACTACTTGTGTACCACTTTCAATGATTTTATTTATTATTCTGGATACAGTCTTTTCATTTCCAGGTATAGGTGACGCCGATATAATAACTAAGTCTTCAGGTTGCAATTGAATTTTTCTATGCTCTGAATATGCTATTCTTGTTAAAGCAGACATTGGTTCACCTTGAGAACCAGTAGTTATGATACATAACTCATCCCCATCATAGTTATCCATGTCATTTATATCTATTAATGTACCATCACTCACACTTAAATAACCTAGTTCATTAGCAACAGTTACTGTATTTACCATTGAACGTCCTGATAGTACAACTTTTCTTCCATACATTTCAGCTGCATTAATAATCTGCTGAATCCTATGAACATTGGATGCAAAAGTAGCTACAATTATTCTGCTCTTAGCCTTTGAGAAAAGATCTTTAAATGTTTCCCCTACTGTTCTTTCACTCATTGTATATCCAGGCCTAACAACATTTGTACTGTCAGCAAGTAGTGCAAGTACTCCCTTGTTACCCAGTTCAGCAAATCTATTTAAGTCCATTATTTCGCCAGATATAGGTGTAAAATCTATTTTAAAGTCTCCTGTATGAATTATTGTTCCAATAGGAGAAGTTATGGCCAAAGCAGCACTATCTGGTATACTATGACTTGTTCTAATAAACTCTACATCAAAATGGCCTAAGTTGATGTGATCACCCAGCCTAACTACATTTAAATCTGCATCACCAAGGTTGTGTTCTTTTAATTTTGTCTGTAACAATCCTAATGTTAATTTAGTTCCGTATATTGGTATATCTATTTTTTTCAATACATAAGGTATAGCACCAATATGATCCTCATGACCATGTGTTAATACAATTCCCTTTATCTTTGATTTATTCTTAATAAGATAGGTTATATCAGGTATGACTATATCTACCCCTAGCATTTCATCCTCTGGGAAAGTCATGCCACAATCTATAATTACAATATCATCCTTATATTCTAATAAGGTAATATTTTTTCCAATCTCACCTAATCCACCTAGTGGTATTAGTTTTAATTTATTTTGTTTCGTCACTATATCATTCCTCCGTTTTCACTTCCGTTTTTTTTATACATTCATTACAATAACCGTAAAATTTAACATTATGGTCCAATATTTTAAAACATACATCATTTTCGATTTCATCTTCCAAAGCTTCTAATAAATCCAGTTTAACTTCAATAACCTTGCCACAACCTAAGCATATTAAGTGATGATGATGATGGTTTTCCGTACCCAGATTTAATTCATAACGACTCAATCCATCGTCAAAATTTATTTTATATACAATATTTAGTTTCTCAAACAACTGCATAGTTCTATACACAGTAGCAATTCCTATTTCTGGATTTTCTTTTGAAACAATATTATATACATCCTCACTACTTAAATGCTCCTGAAAATTGTCAATAATTGCCTTTAAAATATCACGTCTTTGATTAGTTAGTTTATATCCTTCTTTTTGTAATATACCTTTAAATTGATTTATATTTAAATCCATTTAATCACCCGTTCATTTAGGACTTTTGTTTATTGCAAATTTTTCTTTAATAACTCTTCATATGCCTCCTGTGCTTCTTTTAGCTCTTCATCATCTATACCCATAAGAATTTCTTCACCATTATCATCAAAATCAATTCTCAATATATAAGTCATAGATTCTATATCTTCTGCCGGCAACATTGCAACATAATCTGTATCATCTAAGGTAAACTTTGCCTTCACTATAAACTCGATTTCATTACCTAATTCATCGTAAAACAAATGTCTTTCTCCCATAAATTATCACACTCCATTTCTATCTAAATATGTTTGTAATATATACGAAGCAGCTATTTTATCTATTACCTTTTTTCTGTTTTCTCTTCTTACATCACTTTCTATAAGAATTCTTTCAGCAGCAACAGTAGTTAGTCTCTCATCTATATATATTAATTCTATTTTAAATTTATTTTTTATTTTCTCAGCAAATTTGACTACCTTTTCACTTTGTGGTCCCATAGTACCATTCATGTTCTTGGGTAGTCCAACTACAACTTTTTTAATTTCATATTGTTTCAGGAGTTGTTCAATTGTTTTAAAATCCTTTTCCTTGCTTTCCCTCTTAATCGTTGTCACACCTTGTGCCGTAAGCTGCAACAAATCGCTTACAGCTACTCCTATATATTTGTCACCTACATCTAAACCTAATATTCTTTCCATAAAAATCTCCAACTAAATTACTTTTATACAAAATTCGGGACATACTTTAGCACAATATCCACATAGAATACAATTTTCATTTGGCACAGCCACATTATTTATAAGGGTTATTCCATTCTGTTGGCATCTATTTACACAACTTCCACAACCAATACAGTAATCTGCTACTGACAATCTTCTGTTTTTCTTTTTCAGTCTTTCCTTTAACTTATTATCTATATATCCCTTTTCCATTAATTGAATATTTGCCTCTATTTCATCGACAGATTGCAATCCTATTGCTATTGAGTCTACAAATGGTAATTCTTTTACAAAATTAAATGCACTCTCAGCCTCTTTAATTAAATGCCCTCCGCCTAGTGGCTTCATAGCATAAATTCCTCTTCCTAACTCTTTGAACTCCTTTAATTCATTTAACATATCATCAATGCTGCCATCGTGTATTCCAATTCCATATTTATTTACTAATGGGTGTATAATTTCTATTTCTTTATATTCCTTTGCCCCCTGTACACCTGCTACCTTGTGTGTAGATATACCAAAGGCTCTTATTTTGCCTTGTTCCTTAGCTTTTAAAAAATATTTAATCGCATCATAATGACCTTTTATGGTATATTTGCTTTCCTGTTCATGAAGTAAAAAAATATCTATATAATCCGTATCAAGCTCTTTAAGGGCAAGTTCTAGGCTGCCTTTAGCCATTTTTTCAGTATACGCATAGGTTTTAGTTGTTATTACATAGTTCTCTCTTTTTATACCCTTCAAAGCTTCCCGTATATAATTATAATTCTCATAAATCTCTGCCGTATCCAAAAAATTGATTCCTTTATTATAAGCATATTCTATTAAATATGCTCCTTCTTTTACCGATAAATTTGCCTGAAATGGAGTCATAGTTAAAGAACCAAAGCAAAGTCTAGAGACTTCGATTTGAGTATTTCCTAACATTAACTTTTCCAAATATCACACTTCCTAATCAATTGAGTCACACTACCAACTAATATTTAAACAAAATCCTAAACTTTTGCCTCGTTGCAATTAACTTTCTCCAAGTTAAAGAATGGATAGCAATCAATACCACTCAGCTATCCATTCTCTTATCTTATTACTTTTCACACTTCAAATATGCTCTTAGAATTTCTTCTAACAATTCATCACGTTCAAGTTTCCTGATTAAAGACCTGGCATTATTGTGGCTAGTTATATATGTGGGATCTCCTGATAATAAATACCCAATAATTTGATCAATAGGATTATAGCCCTTCTCCTTTAATGATTCAAATACAGAAAATAAAACTTCTTTTGGTTCTACTGGATTCTCCTTTGGCGGCTCAAATTTCATGGTTTCACTAAAATTTTCGTTCATTATAACACCCCTAATTACATTATACCACAAATTAAAATTTAAACTACATATCTATTTTTTAATTTGTTCACGTACTAATTTCTCTACCAATGCCAAAGCTTCATCTATCTTGTAAATATCCTTTCCACCTGCTTGTGCCATATCTGGTCTTCCACCACCGCTACCTCCAGCAACCTTAGCTACCTCTTTAATTATATTTCCGGCTAATAATCCTTTTTCATTAACATCCTTTGTAACCATAGTAACAAAGGACAATTTATCTTCAAGTACCGAAGCCAATACAATAATTCCTGAGCCTAATTTGTTTCTTATTTCATCTCCAAGATTTCTTAAAGATCCCATATCCAAATCTTTAACCTTAAAAGTGATTAGATCTATTCCTTCAACATTCTTTTTAGAATTTAATATATCTTCAGCTATATTTTTAGAAAGCTTATTGTTTAACTTTTCTATTTCTTTATCCTTTTCTCTTATTTCTTCTGTAATTGATTTAGCCTTTTCTAATAAGTTACTTCTATTTGTCTTTAAAATCATACTCAACTCTTCAGACTCTATTTCAAGCTGATTTATATGTTCATAAACACTAATACCTGTAATAGCCTCAATCCTTCTAACTCCAGCTGCAATACCTGATTCAGAAATTATTTTAAACAATCCAATATTAGAAGTATTTCTAACGTGTGTACCTCCGCAAAGTTCCTGAGAATAATCTCCCATTTTTATTATACGTACCTCATCCTTGTATTTATCCTCAAATAGACCTACTGCGCCCATCTTCTGAGCATTAGTCAATGATGTTTCTATTGTAGCAACATCTAATGCATCTAAAATTTTATCGTTTACTCTTCTTTCAATTTTCTTTAGATTTTCACTGCTTATTGGCTCAAAATGTGTAAAATCAAACCTCAATCTATTTGGAAGTACTATGGAACCGGCTTGGTTTACATGATTCCCCAAGACTTCCTTTAAAGCCTTATGCAATAAGTGGGTAGCTGAATGATTCCTCCTTATGGAGTTTCTTCTTGATTCATCTACAGAAGCTACAACTTTTTCACCTACTTGCACTTTACCTTCAATTATTTTTACTAAATGTAATGGAAGTCCACCTTTTGTTTTTTTAGTGTCTATTACTTCACCTTTAAAATTACTTCCCTCTATAGTACCAGTATCACCAACCTGACCTCCAGATTCACCATAGAATGGAGTTTCCTTTAATATCAATATTACTTCTTCTGAGCTAGTTATTTCATCAACTCTAGAATTTTCTTTAATTATTGCAGTAATTTCAGATACAAGATTAGTTACCTCATAACCTCTAAATTCAGTATCTAGTCCATTGTACAATTCCTTTTCGTGTCCAGTTATCCAACCACTGTCCACTTCTTCTCTTGCTTGTCTTGCCCTAGTTCTTTGAGCCTCCATATGTGTATTGAACTCTTGTTCATTGACTTCTAGTTGTTCTTCATTCAATATTTCCTTTGTTAGATCCAATGGGAAACCATAAGTATCATACAATTTAAATGCTTTTTCTCCACTAAGCTCTTTTTCTCCATTTGATCTAATTTCGCTAATATATCCTTCAAGTATGGATATGCCCTGGTCTATAGTCTCTTGGAATTTGTCTTCTTCAGCTTTTATAATGCGTTTAATCTGTTCTTCCTTTTCCTTTAACTCCTTATATTCAACAGCCCATGAATTGATTACAACATCAGCTACTTCTGTTAAAAAACACTTCTTTATACCCAATAATTTTCCATGTCGTGATGCCCTTCTAATGAGCCTTCTCAACACATAGCCTCGACCTTCATTGCTTGGCAATACTCCATCAGAGACCAAAAAAGTCATAGCTCTAGCATGGTCAGTTATTACTCTTACAGAAACATCTTTCTTTGGATTGTTGCCATATTCATAATTACTTATTTTTTCTACTCTTTTTAGAATGTCTTGTATAGCACCAATCTCAAAGATATTATCTGCATTTTCCATTATTGAAGCAATTCTTTCCAATCCCATTCCAGTATCGATGTTTGGATTAGGTAGAGGATGGTAAACACCTTGCTCATCCTTATCAAATTGAGTAAACACAAGATTCCAAACCTCCATAAACCTATCACAATCACATCCCGGCTTGCAATCTTCATGCCCACAGCCGTATTCCTCTCCTCTGTCTATGTATATTTCTGAACATGGCCCAGATGGACCAACCTCTAACTCCCAGAAATTATCTTTTTTCCCAAGCCTTACTATTCTTTCTTCAGGTATTCCAATCATTTTATTCCAAAGCTCAAAAGCTTCATCATCATCAAGATATACAGTTACCCATAGACTCTCAGGGTTCAATTCCAAATTTTCTGTGAGGAATTCCCAAGCCCACGAAATAGCTTCCTTCTTGAAATAATCGCCAAAGGAAAAATTTCCAAGCATTTCAAAAAAAGTAGCATGTCTAGCTGTTTTTCCTACGTTTTCTATATCACCAGTACGTATACATTTTTGGCATGTAGCCATTCTATCGCTTGGAGGAGTGGCTTCTCCAGTGAAATATCTTTTAAGTGGAGCCATACCTGCTCCTATTAATAAAAGAGATTTATCATTTTTAGGCACTAGAGAAAAGCTTGGTGCAACTAGGTGTTGTTTTTCTCTAAAAAAATCAAGATATTCTTTTCTGATTTCATGTAGTCCAATTTTTTTCATAAATACACCTCATCCTCTTAATTCGAAAAATCCCCCCAAATGGGAGGTGGCTTCTCATATTAATTTTATAATTTATATTTTAATTAATATTGTAATTTAATATGAATTCTTTGTCAATTAATATGACGCCTAAAATCTCTCCTCAGGTGGTTTATTTAATTTTTCATTAAAATACTTAAAGAAAATTTTACTTATTGCAACTAAAGGCACCGATAAAATCATTCCTAATACGCCAAATATTGCTCCTCCTATAATTATTGATATCAAAATTGTAAGAGGATGCATCCCCGTAGAATTTCCTAAAATCTTTGGCCCAACAATATTATTTTCAACCCATTGTATCAGTACAAAAAACACTGATACCCATAGAGCCTTAATAGGATTTGATAAAAATGCAAATATTACTGCTGGTAAAAATCCTAAAAAAGGACCTATATAAGGTATTATATCCGCAATCATAGTTATAAAACCTATTACTACAGCAAAATCAACATCCATAATCACTAAAAATATAGACGTGGCTACACCTACGAATACGGCCATGACAACTCTTCCCCGAAAAAATTTAGACACTGACGTATCAATTTCATTTGCTAGATAAATCACTTCATTTCTATATTTGTTAGGAATTAATTCCTTAATATTTTTCTTGAAAAAATCCTTATCTATTAAGAAGTAAAATGTCAATATTGGAATTAGAACAAAACTCATCATCTTTGAAAAGGAATTTATAGCTCCTTGAATAAATTTTTCTATACCATTGCCCAAAGCACCTTCCAGCCTTGATATATTATCTATAATGGCTTTTTCAATGCCATGAAGAATAGGTGGCAAATCCCCCAAAGAATAATACCTATTATATAGACTATCAACAAAATCCGTTAAATTTGAAAAATATAACGGTAGATTATTAACTAGCTTACCAATTTCTTTGCTTGAAGTTGGTATAACCAAAAAAGCAAAGATAAACAAAATACCAATTATAATAAAATAGATGGTAATAACTGCAAATATTCGCTTCATACCTTTTGATTCAAAATAAACCACTAATGGATTCAAAATATAAGCAAATAAAACAGATAATGTTATGGTAAACAAAGTATGTGCTATTATTGGATATCTCTTAAACATAAAAAGCATAAAATAAATCAAAACAAACATACCTAATATAGGTAATACAGCATTGATATTTATCCTGATTTGTTTTTTTTCAGGTATGTAATTATTCCCTATGTTTATTAAGTAATAGATTATTAGCAATATCAAAATAGTTGATAATGCCCATACAGATTTCACAAAAAAAACTGGTGCAGTATTCAATAGTATATTAGCATCTGATAACATATCTTCACCTCTGTTAATATATATTTTTGTACCAAAACTACAAAAATATTACTAATAAACGAAAATGAAGGCATTAGCCTTCATTAATCGTCTATAACTCCATGGTGCTCATCTTCGTCAAAATTAAATTCATCTAAGCCAGGTATATTGACATTATGCTTCTTTGAATAATCTAAAAGTGCTGCTTTAATAGCTTGCTCAGCTAACACTGAACAATGCATCTTTATTGGTGGAAGTCCATCTAAAGCTTCTGCTACAGCCTTATTGGTTAGATTCATTGCATCTTCAATACTCTTTCCTTTTATCAATTCTGTAGCCATACTTGAAGAAGCTATAGCTGAACCACAACCAAATGTTTTAAATTTTACATCTTCTATGATTCCATCTTCAACTTTAAGATACATTTTCATTATATCTCCACATTTGGCATTACCAACTTCACCTATACCATCTGCATTTTCTATTTCTCCAACATTTCTAGGATTTTTAAAGTGTTCCATTACTTTTTCTGAATACATTATTTACCCTCCGATACTTTTTCATAAAGTGGTGACATCTTTCTTAGTCTGTCAACTATTTCAATTAATTTTTCTACTACAAAATCAACTTCTTCCTCTGTATTGTATATCCCTAAGGACAATCTCAATGACCCATGAGCTATTTCATGGGGCAATCCAATAGCTAACAGTACATGGGAAGGGTCTAATGAGCCTGAAGTACATGCTGATCCACTAGAGCCAGCAATACCTTCCATATCTAGACTAAGGAGTAACGATTCACCCTCTATAAATCTAAAGCAGAAATTAACATTACCGGGTAATCTCTTGGTCCTATGACCATTTAGTCTTACATATTTGATATTTTCCTGAATTTTTGTAATCAATCTTTCCCTTAAAGCTATAATCTTTTCATTTTTTTCATCTAAATTTTCATAAACCAATTCAATGGCTTTACCAAGTCCCACTATTCCAGGAACATTTTCAGTGCCTGCTCTTTTATTTCTCTCCTGAGCTCCACCTGCAATCAAATTATCAATTTTTGTCCCCTGTTTAATATACAACACTCCTATACCTTTTGGGCCATAAAATTTGTGTGCAGAAAGTGATAATAAATCTATATTCATATCCTTTACATCAATTTTTATATTTCCTATCGCTTGAACGGCATCTGTATGGAAATATATATTTCTTTCCTTAGCAATTTGACCTATTTCCTTTATAGGTTGAATTGTACCAATTTCATTGTTTGCAAACATAATGGAAATCAATATAGTTTTATCAGTTATAGCCGCTTTCAATTCCTCTAAATCTATTAATCCATCTTTATCTACATTTAAATAAGTAATGTCAAAACCATGTTTCTGAAGATAATCACAGGTATGTAATACGGCGTGATGTTCAATCTTAGTAGTTATAATATGATTACCTTTGTCCTTGTTTCTTAGAGCAATACCTTTTATAGCCCAGTTATCGGATTCTGAACCTCCAGCTGTAAAATAAATTTCCTTATTGTCTGCTCCTAATGCCTTTGCTACTTGCTCTCTTGCTTTTTCTACTGCTACCTTAGATTCCTGACCTAAGGTATATATACTTGATGGGTTTCCATATTGTTCCGAAAAATAAGGAATCATTTCTTCAAGGACTTCCTTCCTTACAGGAGTAGTCGCTGAGTTATCCATATATATAGTTTTTTTCATTTTGTCCTCCTACTAATTTTCATTTTTTAAATTATCTTCAATCATATCGTTAAGTGTTATTGAGTCAACTACTGATTCAATACTATCCTTTATTTTTACCATGACGAGTTTGGTAGCACAACCTTCCTCCTTCGTACAATCCGTATCATGTAAAACACAGTCCGCTGGTGCTAAATTGCCCTCCAAGCTTCTCAATACCTGTCCAACTGTAATGTTCATAGGAGCCCTTGATAACATATACCCACCCTGAGCTCCTCTTACGCTGGTAATCAAACCGTCTCTTCGTAGGCTCGAAAATAATTGTTCTAAATAATTCTCCGAGAGTCCCTCTTTTTCTGCTATATATTTTAATGAAATTGGACCATTGCCACTTTCAAGTGCGAGCTGATACATAGCCATCAGACCATATCTACCTTTAGTTGATAACCTCATTTCTTCACCTCTTTTAAACCCAACTACTTTGCTTGGTTTTCAATAATAATTATATTATACCCAAGTAATGTTGTCAACATTCAATTAGAAAAATTTGCCTGCGTAATGAGCTAAAGTTACTATTCACAGTACAATGTCATTAAGTTAACTTTCATATGTATATAGTTGAATTTTCTGTAACAGGGG
>DAIUFH010000071.1:5783-10705 GCA_036844705.1 Tissierella sp. | reverse complement strand
AATGCGGCTCTTGTAGGCGCACCAGTTTTTTCATCCCAGCCATATTCTTTATATAGCATGGTTAATGCAAGTTGCATATCATCTCTGTCTAGCTTTACTGTTCCCTCAGTAAATGGCTTCATATCTGGATCAACATCAAATACCCAATTAGGTATTGTATCATGTTCATTACGCATATCAATTGTGTTCATTTCTTTTATTGTAGCTGCTCTATGAAGATTTGTGATTCTTTCAGCTTGTAAATCAAGGTCCTCTTCAGACATATCGATTCCTGTAGCAATGCTGTAGAATTTGGACTCAAGAGCTGTATCGCCTCTATAATTTCTACTCTTTTGAGGAGAAACTGTCATTGGCCATACCCAGTTACATAAGGTAATTGAGTCATGTAAGAAGTTTCTATCAATTGACCATTTTGCAAATTTTGCCTTGTATTCATTCATTGGAGTATAATTCTTAGGTGCATCTAATGCATCAGGTGAACCCCAAACTTCTCCAGCTATTTCTTTTAACAATTCTATAGGAAGCCCTGCTCCGATAAAGTTCATATGAGTATGGGAGTTAGGGTCTCTATTGAACATAATATTGACTAATACTCCAACCTGTGCACCTGCTTCATTGCTATGATGCTTTGGAAATGCCATCTTTGACCAAACATTGTTTCCAGCTCCATCCCAGTATTCTTTACCTAGATTCCATCTTTTATCTAGCCAATATGGTCCGTCAAGAAGATGTGAAAATTCTCCGTCAGCAATTAAATTATTATAAAATTCAAGCATCCAGCCTGGATCTCCAGCCTCTAACAATGACCAGTCAATACTATTGTATTCTTCTTCAGGCAATACCTCTTTCAATTTTCCTGAATTATACGCATATCTAAAGTCTCTTGGAAGCTGACCATAATTACTCCAGATTCCGTAATCATCAGCAAGTCTAGAGCCTAAGCATTTAGTAATCAATGCTACTTCACCTTTTGGATCTTCATCTGAATATCCATTCACCATTGCTGTACCTGGTGATGAGAAGTTTATACATGTACTTGTAGCATATGGTGTTAATCCATATTTTTCAAGCTCAGGAACATGAAGATTTGATTGACACCTAATAGGGCATGAATAGCAGCCACCCATCTTAATAGTTCTCTCTTCAGCTACAGGTCCAAGGTCAAATATTGCCTTTTGAGTACGAAGACCAACCTTGTTTTTATCTCCTGCAGGACATACACCAGTTTCTACAGGAGGATTAGCAGCTCCCCAGAAAAGTGCTGTTTGGGCAGTCCATCTGCTTCCAGCACTGTGGTACTCTGCCCAGCTTTGTGGTGTACTTGGTACAACGTGCTGATTATTTGAACCGATGATATCAGTCATCATAAATTCATTTAAATCTAACCAATCTTGATTTTTGCCTTCAGCTATATGTACTGCTTGAGTTCCTTTAACACCAATAGCTTTTAACTTCTTAGCTCCTAATACTCCACCGTGACCACCAGCAGAGTGGTTTACTGTATTTACTATAGATGCTAAATTTTTCATCTTTTCACCAGCAGGTCCTATAGCTGCTACACAGGCTTCCTTACCCATTATCTTATTTATTTCATGTGTAGTGTCTATGACACCCTTTCCCCACAATCCACTGGCATCTTCTATGGATACCTCATCATCTTCAATTTTTAGCCAAACTGGAGATTTGGAAGCTCCTTCAATAATTATTGCATCATAACCTGCAAATTTCATCCATGCTCCAAAGTTTCCACCCATATGACTGTCAACAATTGCATCATATGGATTAGTAGGTCCTAAAGCAGTAATGTTAGTTCTCCCACTACATGGAGCAGTAGTTCCTGTTAAAGGTCCAACTGCAAATACTACCTTATTTGCTTCATCTAAAGCTTTGGTACCTTGAGGTACTTCATCAAATATTACCTTATATCCAAGACCTGCTCCACCGACCAAGTCCTTATTATATTCCATTGAGTCTTCTACTGAAATATTACCGTTAGTTAAGTTAACTCTCAATAGTTTACCTGTCCAACCGGTTACATTAGCCATTTATAATTCCTCCCATCTATACATTTATAAATTCAATTAAGATAATCTATACCCTCTTCTTAATAACATTGCCTCCAGCTTTTCCCATGGTATAATGCTTAAGGCTCCGGTTATACAGTTATCAGCACATTCTCCGCAAAGAATACACTTAGTTGATTTACCGTCTTCAGGGTCTATTGTAGGCATATTCCATGGACAAGCTTGAGTACAAGCTCCACATCCTATGCATTTTTCTTCATCTACTGTCCATGCACCTGTAGCTTCACTTTGGGTAATAGCCTTTTGAGGACATGCAGCAGCACATTTAGCATCTTCACATTGATGACAAGTTTCTGGACTCATTAAAAAGTTCCCAAAATAGCCATTTTCAAAACGATAATTATCATTCATCTTAGTCCCATAATTATAGGATCTGCCTATCTTTACCCTTGAAATATATGGATGAACTTTTCCGTCATTTTTAACAGTACAAACCATCTCACATCGCTGACATCCTGTACATCTGTTAGGCTGTGCAACCAATAATCCCTTAGGTATAACAAACGCTGCAGCTCCGGTAGGCACTTCTGAAGAAGTAGGTTCTTCCTTTGTACATCCTATAAGGTTCATTACTGATGCTGTAAGTGTAATACCTGCAAGACCCTTGCCACTCATCTTAAGAAAGTCACGTCTAGTTCTTACTTTCTCAATAAAATCTTCAATTTCCTTTTCAAACATTTTGGCTCTCCTCCCTAAAAATAATTGTCAAATGACATAATGTTGAACTTTTTAGTAGTTCTTGTTAAATGCTTAGATTTTCGTCCTTTCCATCTAAATCAGTCTCATCACTAACTTTGTTAGCATGGTCTTTAAACTGTTTTATTGTTTGTCCAAAGGCTTTACCTATCTCAGGTAATTTTTTAGGTCCAAAAATAACTAGTGCAATTCCTAATATAAGAATTAATTCTGTAGCACCTAATCTACCAAACATTTGTCGTCCCTCCTTATGGATTTTGCTCAGCTTCTACTTCTATCCATTCTGTTAGTGAATCAGCCAAAGTCTTTTTCATGTACCTATCAGAATACAAATATAGTGCCTTGTTTGAAGCTCTAGATTCCTTTATGTCACTATACTCTTCTTTTTTCTTAAGCTGCTCAAGCACCTGCAAAAACTCATCTTTTAATAAATGAAACGGGGCTCTTGAAAATAATCTTACAGACGTTGGCCTTGGATATATCCTTGATTCATCCCTTACAGTTTCGGCAATTAACTTGAATAAATCTTTTTCCTCAACTAGAATCATCATTTTAGCGTAGTTTTTAGTTATATAATTTTCTGAAAAAAGATATATGTTTTCTGCACCTTTTTTAATTATAATGTCGCTAAAATCTTCGTTTTTCCTTAACTCTTCTATCAAAGGTAAAACTTCTTCGACTTCTAAAGAAAAAGGTTCATCAACGAAATCCTCTGCTTTAGTCAATTTTTCCATCATAGAGTTATCTCTGATAAATTGACCAACAAGAGATACGGTATCACATTCCTCTTCCTGAGGCTCTGACACAGTGACTTCCTCCTCTATTTCTGATTCATTTTGGTTAAACTCACTATCCATGTAAATCTCCCTCAATATAAATGTAATAGTACAAGCTATATTGTTAAATATATCACATTTTTTGTCTTTCTTCAATATATATATGTTAATTTTTTATTAAACATACCCAATTTCATGGAACCAATTTTCATGAAGAATAATTGTAATGGATGACAAATCTGATATAATGTATTTCAAAGTATAATCTTATACGAAAATTTTATGGAATGGGTGATTTTATGTTCAATGAGATATTTGAAGAATTGTTAGATAAGCTTAAAGAAAGTAATGAAGCCGCATTATTGACCTTTTTAGAAAGTAACCCAAATTCTGAAGGCACTATACATAAAAAAACTGTATACTCAAAATCAGATATTGAAAATGCTAAGACTAAAATTAATTCACAGCTTAAAGATAGTATTGTAAAAACCTTTGAAGGTGGTGTCCCCTATATACATAAAACAGAGGAAAATCAAATATTGATCGAACCTTTTTATCCAAAACCAAGACTTATAATATTGGGCGGTGGACATATAGCAAAACCTCTTTCTGAATTTGGGTCTAAGGTAGGGTTTTCAATTTGTGTTGCTGATGACAGACCTAAATTTGCTAATTCAGAACGATTCCCTGAGGCAGATGAAGTAATATGTGATGACTTCAATAAAGTTTTTGATCAAATAGAGCCAAGACCATCTGATTTTATCGTAATAGTGACAAGAGGTCATAAGCATGATGGTATTTGCCTTAGAAATGCGTTAAAATACAATACTGCCTATATAGGTATGATTGGCTCAAAGCGCAGGGTAAAGGCGATGATGGAGGAGTTAGCTAATGAAGGCTTCGATAAGAAAAAATTAGCCAAAGTATGCTCTCCAATAGGTCTGGACATTGGAGCAGTCACACCAGAAGAAATTGCAGTTGCAATTATTGCCCAGGTTATAAATTTCAGACGAAATAGTGATATCTTAAAAAAGAGTGATAAATTTAACTGGCCTGAATTTGATGTAGATGTTATTAAAGAGTCAGCTAAGAAATCCGATATTCCAAGGGCATTGATTACCATTATAGGCTCTAAGGGTTCCGTTCCAAGAAAAGCCGGAGCTAAAATGATTGTTTGGTTGGATGGTAGAACTCTAGGTACTATAGGCGGTGGCTGTGCTGAAGCTAATATATTGACCTTGGCCCGAAACGTAATAAGAAATGAAGGCTATAAAATAGAGCATGTTGATATGACAGGAGATGTAGCCGAAGATGAAGGTATGGTCTGTGGAGGAGTTATGGATGTACTCATTGAGGCTATAGATTA
>DAIUFH010000071.1:0-5683 GCA_036844705.1 Tissierella sp. | reverse complement strand
TTTTTATTAAAGCCTAGCGTACGCTAGGCTTTAACTATTTTTTCGACTGTGCTCGGGATGACAGTGGCGGTAGATACGATACTATAATGCTTAAATTACCGTCTAATACATATTTTGATACTTCCGAAGACAGCATAAAATTGTCTCCCTTTGTAATATGATATTTGGCTTCGTCCAACAATAGTTCCCCTTCTCCTTCAATTACACTCATTAACATAAATGGGTGTACATTGTCCAGATATACATAATCTTCAATTTCATATTTTTCAACAGTAAAATAAGGGGACTCAATAAATTTGATTTTAGTTATCCCATTTATCTTTTGTATTTTTGGTTTTGACTGTTTATTTATAAAAGGAACTTCAATAACATCTTTGGATTTTTGTATGTGAAGCTCTCTTAAATTTCCTTTTTCATCTCTTCTATCATAATCATACAGTCTATAGGTAGTGTCTGAACTTTGTTGTATTTCCAATACCTTTGTACCTGCTTTAAGTGCATGTACTGTACCACTTGGTACATAATAAAAATCTCCTTTTTTTATCGAAATTACCTTAAGAAGTTTTTCCCACTGACCATTATCTATCATATCATCAAGCTCTTCTCTATTTTTTGCATTAATTCCATAAACCATCTTAGAATCCTTTTCACAGTCTAAGATATACCAACATTCTGATTTTCCCATTTCACCATTTTCATTTTTTTGGGCATATTCATTTCCAGGATGTACCTGGACAGATAAATCCTCATTTGCATCGATGATTTTTACTAGAATAGGAAATGTTTCTCCTGAAATTCCCCCAAATATTTCCCTATGACTTTCCCACAACTCTCCCAAAGTCCTTCCTTTAAATTCTCCATCCTTTACCACACTTTGACCATGGGGATGAGCTGAAAATATCCAATGCTCTCCACCCCATATTTTACTCTTATAAATAGCTTCGAAAAAAATTACTTTTCTGTCCATAGCTTGCCCCTTTACAAATTTTGTCTTGCTAATATCAGGCTCCCAACTATACCGGCATTATCACCTAATGAAGGTAATACTATATATTGATCAATTGGTGGAATCTCAACATAATCCGCCAATAGCAATATAAATTGCTTCTTAGTCAACTCTAGCATTTGAGCTTGCTTCATGACCCCTCCTCCTAGTATAATCCTTTCAGGTCTTAGAACTAGTGTATAATCAACAAGAGCTTGAGCAATATAGTAAGCAAGTATTTGCCAAATTTCATGATTCGAATCTAGATTTTGAGCTTTTATACCATATCTTTTTTCTACAGAAGGTCCTGCTGCTAATCCCTCTAGGCAATTTCCATGATATGGACACCAGCCTTCAAATTTGTCATCGGGATGCGGCTTTACCAAAATATGCCCCATCTCAGGATGGCCAAAGCCCTCTATAAATTTTCCGTTAAATATAGCGCCTCCTCCTATTCCAGTGCCTATAGTCAAATAAATACAGCTATTGCTCTCTGCTGCACTTCCAACTTCAAACTCTCCTAAACAAGCTGCATTTACATCAGTAGTCCAACCAACTGGAATATCGTAATGCTTTTTCATTTCCCCAACAAAATTGAAATCCCTCCACCCTGGCTTAGGTGTAGACGTTATATATCCATATTTGGGGGAATTTTTGTTGATTTCAATTGGCCCAAAGGAGCCTATTCCCATTGCTCTTATGCCCTTATACGAATCAAAGAATTTAAAAACTTGTTGCATGGTTTCCTCTGGAGATGTAGTTGATAGAGACGATCTTACGATTATATTTAATTTCTCATCACTGATTGCACAAACAAACTTTGTTCCTCCTGCTTCAATAGCGCCAAACATAACAATTCCTCCAATACTCTATCTTATACTAAAGCAGTAACTACTGCTCCATAATCTCCTATTTGTTCTCCTAGTTGAGCAGGTACTATTTGAACAACATTTCTGGAAGATTCCAATGCTTCTTTTTCTATCTCCTTATACATTGAGTCATTTAAAAACTTTCCTACTCGTACATATACACTACCTACTATAATTACCTCAGGATTTAAAATATCAATCAATATAGATAGACCTTTTCCAAAATATCCACCTGATATTCTAAGGACTTCCAAAGCATCTGGATATCCTTTATGTGCAGCTTCCGCCACATCCCTTGTACTGATATTCTCTATGGAGCTTTTTATAAAGGATGCCTGTATTCCTTGTTTTTTGAGAATATAAGCCCTTTTCTTTGCAATTTGGGCAATGCCTCCTCCACTGCAAAAGCCTTCAAAGCTCCCACTTTTTCCATATCCCGTTGGTCCTTCTTCTTCTAGTCGTATATGCCCTATTTCTCCAGCCATATTGCTTGCACCAGTATATAACTGCCCATTCAATATAAGTCCTGCTCCCAATCCTGTTCCGAATGTGAGAAATATAACATTTTTATAACCCTTGCCTGCTCCATATTTCCATTCTGCTAAAGCGCATGCATCTGCATCATTTTGAAGTTTAGGTTTTACTCCCAAACGTTTATAAATGTACTCTACTATTGGTACATTGTCCCAACCTGGTAAATTAGGAGGAGACTTTATAATTCCCTTTTTATTATCTAGAGGCCCCCCGCAAGAGATGCCTATTTTATATTCATCATCAATACGAAACATATGAAGCAAATTTTTACCTTTTTCTATCAATTCATCTATAACTTTTTCCCAATTACTAGTTGTTTGTATTTCTACCCGATCAAGTAAGATAATCTTATCATCTGCTTCTCTTGCTAAAACTACTGCTGACTTTGTTCCACCAATATCAAATCCTAAAACTATCATATCTCTTCACCAAATATTTCATATTCTACTGCTCTGCAAATTAAGTGATACAAAGGTAAATGATATTCTTGAACTCTAAAGGTTTCTTTTGCAGGTGCATTTAGCAAAACATCACTAACTTCTTTGAGCTTACCACCTGTTTCTCCTGTAAGGGATATCACGAAAAGTCCCTTTGTCTTGGCTATTTTAGCGGCATAGTACACATTTGATGAATTTCCTGAGGTGGATAGTCCAATAAATATATCTTGTTCTTTCCCATAAACATATACCTGTTGAGCATAGGCCATATCGTAGCTCACATCATTTCCATAAGCACTTAAAAACCCTGTTTGAGACACCAAGGATATAGCAGGTATCCCCTCTTGGAGACATTCCAAGATATGTCCGGAGTCCTTCTCTGGAAAATAGGCTAAATACTTTTCTTTAAAATCTTTATCTAAAGGCCTTTTGATATAGAATTCTTTTAGAAATTCTCCTACGATATGTTCGCTATCTGAAGAGCTTCCACCATTTCCACAGATTAGTATTTTCCCACCATTATTTATTCTACTTACCATTTCTTTAATGATGCTTATCAAATTCTTTTCTAGATAGTTCATCATAGGATAATTCTCTACAAATTCCTGAATTATAGCCAAAGTATTATTTTTCAAATGTTTTACCTCCATTATTGGATGACAATTTATATAAAGAGGTTACCTGGGTAACCTCTTTATATAAACTAATATTTATTTGTATAGATTCATATTATTTTTTAAGAACAGAAACACCTGTATCTACATAATCCTCATCTATTGTATTTCCTTCAAGTGCATTAACTGCTGTTTTCATTCCTTCATAACCCATAACATCAGGATTTTGTGCCATAGTAGCAAGTAGATATCCCTCATCAATTAATTGCAAGATAGTATCAGATTTATCAAACCCAACTCCAATAACTTCTCCGCCGACTTCCTTTATGGCATTTCCTATACCTACTGTTGAGCCTTCATTTCCCCCAAAGATTCCTACAACGCCTTCGGTTATATAATTTGCTGCAGCATCCTTAGATCTTGCGGCATCTCCTTCTGCATATTGAGTTTCAAGAATTGTAAAATCTGTTCCTTCAAAGGCAGCTCTGAATCCTTTTTCTCTTTTTACAGTTGAGTCAGTGGAAGTATTTACACTTACAACCCCAATTTTACCTGATGTTACACCTTTTTCTTTTAAAGCGTTAAGCATTTCTTCTCCTGCAGTTTTACCGGCTGCTTCATTGTCTGTAGCCAAAGTTTGCACTGCTGGATAATCAGCCGGTGAGTCAACATATACAATCTTTATACCTTCAGCTTCAGCTTCTTTAAGGGTAGCTGTTACTGCATCTGGTCCATTTGCAGCAAGAAGTATTGCATCAGCGCCACCTGCTATAGCATTGTTAATACTTTCAATTTGCTTAGCATCATCCTTTACATCAGGTGCAAGCCATTGGTAATCAACATTGCCTAATTCATCAGCAGCTTTTTTAGCTCCTTGATCTACAGTAACCCAATGTTGATCCATTTGGTCCATAGTGATAAGATAAACCTTAAATTTCTCTCCCTTACTTTCACCACTATCTTCGCCATTAGTACCATTATCAACATTCTCTACATTTTGTCCATTATCATCAGTCTTTTCAGGAGCAGAACATCCTACTACTGCAAATACCAGTGAAAAAATTAAAACTAATGCTAGAAGTTTTTTCTTCATTATAATAATCCCCCATATTCTTTTATTTATTTCAAAGCTTTTGCTTTAAAACCTTTTATTAAGACTTTGCCTTAGATTTTGCTTTAGACGTATTTTTATTTGCTCTTACAACAACATCCAATAAAACCGATATAATAACTATAATACCTATAACGATATTTCTAATTGCCACAGGTGCTCCGGCAAATTGGAGTCCGTTTTGTAAAACTCCCCAAATTGATGCACCAACTATTGTTCCCAATAGTATTCCCTGTCCTCCAAGTGTACTTACTCCTCCTATAACAGAGGATGCTACAGCATACAATTCATATCCATTTCCCGCATCCATTGTACCCATACCACTTGTAGCAGTAATAATCAGCCCTACAGTTGCTGAACAAACAGCGCTTACTAAATAGGCTTTTGTTATCGTACTCGATATATTTACCCCTGAAAGGTTAGCTGCATGGATATTGCTTCCAACTGCATAAATATGTCTTCCTGTTCTGGTTCTGCTTAGTATAAAGTTAAATATAAACCAAATTGCAAAAGCAATCCAAATCGTATTATATAACCCTAAAGTTTTGCCATAATAAAAGAAGTTTCTGAATCCTTCTGCTGCAGATCCTATAGAATCTGTATTGTAGTTATTGTTTACAATTTGTGCGATACCTCTTGCTATGGTCATTGTCCCCAAGGTTGCTATAAATGCAGGAAGTTTTGCTTTGGATATCAGTTTTCCATTGAGTAAACCTATGGCAAGAGAAGCTATATAAGAAACAATCACTGCAAGCCATGGATTTAAGCCTTTTGTCATAAGAGTTGCTGATACCATACAGCTCATACCTACAACAGAGCCTATAGACAAATCTATATTTCCTGTAATCAAAACGTAGGACTGTCCAACGCCAATCAATATAATAGGTGCAATCTGTCTAAGCAGATTAGAAATATTTCTATTAGAAAAAAAGTTAGGGTTTAAAAATCCAAATACAATAATAAGTATAACAAGTCCAATACTTACTGTAATTACTTGCCCCATTCCTCTTTTAGAAAAGAGTTTGACAAATTTTTGAGGTGTTTTATTATTTTCCATATATCCATTTCCTCCTTTCTCTTTAAGCTTCTTTTTTCATTTCAAGTCTTTTATCAAATTTAGTAGCATATTCCAA
>DAIUFH010000070.1:0-11460 GCA_036844705.1 Tissierella sp. | reverse complement strand
AACTTATATAATCTTCTAAAATATCCGATAGCTGATCTTGAGTGTCTACTACAATTCCTTCTTTCAACTTTTCCTGATCCAAACCAAGAAGTACATTAATAGGATATTCGACAAATACTTTATCAAGTATTCTTTCTCCATCATCGCCTATTTTAAATATTGCTATCTTTCCATCCTCTTCGCCTAGGACAAAATGATCCTTGCACAAATGATTTTTTTCTCCCCACAGTACAACTTTTACAGTTGAAAATGAAATCAACCTTAAGTCAGGTGAATTAGCATATAGATACTCTATGAGCTCATCCTTGGTTAAATTGACATATTCCTCACTAGCCAAGGCCGCATTAGATACTAAATGTCCACATTCTTTATAATGAATTCTTGTCTCTATAAATGTATTAGGTGAAATCCTATTTTCTTCCTTTACTATTTCTATATCTGGGCTAATCTCTTCTTGATTTTGTTCATGAGCAGTTAATCGATTTGTTTCATTTTTTATATTCCTATCCATTATAAAGTATCCTATTGCAAAGCTAGCTACAAATAGTACAAAGGATAGAGCAAAAATATATTTATTTCTTTTATTAAACATAAAATCCCTCCAGAAACCTATCTAGAGGGAATTATTCCCAATTTGGATTTTTTTATACCTTATTACTTATATCTCTTTAAAACCTTATCGTTGACTCCATTCCAATATGCATCCTTATAAAGCATTAGTCCATTTTTTAATACTATTTTATAAACCTCATTATATATATTTTTTAAATCTTTTTTAGTAAGAAATGATGAATCCTCTTTAATATTATAGTATTTAGAACAATAATCTATTGTCAACTGCTTATCCAAATATTTATTTAAACTATAAACTTTAGGTCTAATGATATTTGTAGTATATTTACATATATTTTCGCTTATAAATTTATCATTAATTTCAGTTCTATCAATCGATGTATTGATTTTCTCCTTTAACTCTAAAACCTCTTTTATATTCGTTTTGAAATGGAACAAATATTTTAGTGAATATAGTTCTTCAATTGATAGATATTTAACTGTAATACTTTCCAAAACATTTACAGCTTTAATATTGTAAAAGCCCTGTTTATAGCCTTCTAAATACAAATATAATTCGAGTCTATTTATATCTTCATGAATAAGTTCTCCAAGATTTTTTGCTATTAGTTCATTTCCTCTCTTATCCTTGAGACATTTAGATATGTAATTCTTAATATTTTTAATTGAAACATATTTGGGAAATATATTTCTAATATTATCTTCAAGATCATAAAGATTTAAGAGAATATGAATGCAATTTATATCATTGTTGTATAGAAAATTATGCTTTAAGCCATTATCCAGATTAACAGCTTCATTTATACAAGCAGCCATATCTCTATCCCCTTTAAGTCAATCTTTTTTTATCTAAATAGACAGTTTATATTATTATACTACATAATCCATCATAATTGATTAATAAAAAATAATTGATTTTTTACAATATCTTAACATTTAGAGAAGAAAGATTCCTTCATCTTCACATCTTTTTATCTCTTCATCAGGCCATGTAGAGGATTGAACTTGGCCTATATGCTTTGCTTGAAGAAAATACATACATATTCTAGATTGCCCAATGCCTCCTCCTATTGTATAAGGCAATTCTCCAGCCAACAAAGCCTTATGATAGTCCATAGTTTTTCTATCCTCTGCATTAGCTAGTTTTAACTGTCTTGCTAAAGATTCTTCTGATACTCTAATGCCCATACTGGATAATTCTAAGGAATCTTCTAATACAGGATTCCATACTATTATATCACCATTCAATTCCCAATCATCATAATCTGGTGATCTCCCATCATGGGGTTTACCAGAATTTAATTTACCACCAATTTTGTTAAGAAAAATTGCACCATATTCTTTAGCAGCCAAATTTTCTCTCTCCTTTGGAGTATTATCAGGATATCTGTCCTCAAGTTCTTGAGCTGTAATAAATGTTATATTATTAGGCAATTTTTTACTTAATCTATGTGGATATCTTGCATTAATAAATTCTTCTGTTTCCTTAAAGGCTTCAAATATACTATCTACTACCTTTTTTAAATAAGAAATAGTCCTGTCTTCTTCTCTTATTACCTTTTCCCAGTCCCATTGATCAACATAGATTGAATGTATATTATCTACCACCTCATCCGGCCTTATAGCATTCATATCTGTATATAGACCTTCATCAATTTCGAATTCATACCATTTTAGTGCCATTCTCTTCCACTTCGCTAATGATTGTACTATTTCAAGTTCCTGACCATATTTTCGCATCTGGAAGGATACAGCTTTTTCTACTCCACTTAGATTATCATTCATACCTGTTTCCGGCCTTACGAAAAGAGGTGCTGATACTCTGGTTAGATTCAACTGTTCAGCTAATCTTCTTTCAAAATAATCCTTTAATAGCTTAATTCCTATTTGTGATTCTCTTGCTGTTAATCCATTTACCATCATCATAAACATTATTCCTCCTTCTAAAATACAAATAAAAAAACCCTCTCATCCAAACAATAAGGACGAAAGGGTAAATTCGCGGTACCACCTTAATTAGCAATCTTAAGCTCACTCAATCAGTACGGATTTTATAAATCGATACTTCATAGCTTATATCGGGCTATAATCGTCTGAGCCTACTCTAGCAAATTTCAGTCAGATACTCAAGGATGTTCTTCATTTATGAATCCATATCGGGCTCCCACCATCCCCGATTCTCTTTAATTTCAACATAAACTACTCTTCCTATCAAAGTATTTATTATTAATCTAAATGGTTATTTTTATTATTATACATTTCTAAAAAAATTATGTCAACATATTTAAAATTTTTATCTTAACAATTTTATAGTTCCTAACAAATTACAACTCCAATACAAATTCTTTATGGATATCTTCAGAATACTCTACTATAGTATCTAAGATAAAATATGTTATCTTTAGATTTAAAGACAACGCAAAATTCAAATCATTTTTCAGACTGCTTTTCTTAGAATATTCCTCTATTACAGATTCTATATAATTCTTGATATTAGCCTTGTAGGTTGCAAATTTACTTTCAAATATATCAATATCATCTACATTAATAACATTTTTCTTAAAATCATGCATCGGTGCATAATCATTTAAGGCAGCTTCATATTTAATATGCTTTATCATAGAATCAGAAAAAGTCCATCTTTTTGCATGAGGCATACATACATAATCAGACAAATAATGAGAAATAATACCTATTTTTTTGCTTAATACTATTACTGTTATAGGATCTAAAATATTGTTCAGTTCTATATATCTACTGATAAAGATAATTTTCATTATTTCTTTTGTAATATAGTTTATACTTTCATCCTTATAATGTCTAATAAGCTTGTATTTAGGAAGTATATCCGGAGCAACTGAACCCCATAACAATTTATCTTTATTTAACTTTAAACCGTATATATCATATACATTATCGTATATATTGCTTGCTATGATTTTATGTGTTTCTGCAAATATTTTAAACACATCCTTTATTATGAAATCTCCTTTGATAGTATAATAAAAAAGATTTTATGTCAACCCAAAAAATATACCAATTTTTTTATTTAGCTTTTTAAGTTTTGAAGAGTTACTATTCACAGTACTTTAAATTGTGTGAAATCGAAAGATGATAAAAATACACACTCACGGTTTCGGAGATGAATAATTCTATAGCTCATTCCAGACAAAAATCCTACATCTTTCAATTCCCTTAGTGGTCTATCTTTAGGGACATGAAAGCTGCTTAACGGATTTTTATCTACCATTCACTAAGAATTATAGTCACTCCTGCAAATGTTTCCTTAGTATTTTTATCATTTTTCTCTATCTGTTGTGATTAACTGTGAATATTAACTTTGAAGGATTACGAGTTTAGACTTGAGATATTTCACCTGCGGTTTAGAATGACACAACTGAAATAATCAATATATAGTTTATAATTTTCTTGATTGAAAAGAATAAACCTAATCTCATCTATACCATCATTTTTATAAAGAAAATCTATTATTGTATTATAAACTACTTCTATAGCCTCATTAATTGGATAACCATAGGCTCCTGTAGATATGGAAGGAAAAGCAATTGTCTTAATATCATATTCCAAAGCTAGCTTAAGGGAATTAAAATATGCATTGTATAGCATTTTTTCATTATAATTTTTATTTGAACTATATACAGGTCCAACTGTATGAATAACATATTTGCTAGGTAAATTTCCCGCAGTGGTAATTCTCGCCTCACCAGTAGGACATCCACCATGCTTTTTACACTGCTCCAGAATAATCCTACCTCCCTTTCTATGTATTGCCCCATCCACTCCTCCACCACCTAATAGAGTATTGTTTGCTGCATTTACGATAGCATCAACATTCTGTTCAGTAATATCCCCTTTAATGATATCAATTTTAGTATTTTTGTATTTTAACATTGACTCCACCCCACTTAAATTAATTTAAAGATTTATATATACTGTTCCAGATATTAGCTGTTTCATATCCTTTTCTCCAGGATGCTATTCCAGCTAGATTATATTTATGGACTAGAGATATTTTATAATCCAAAGATTTTTCGTCCTCTAACCATATTTTATACTCTACATTATCCTTCACAAATCCACCATAATACTGGTAAGTATCTTCAAGCCATATCAACTCTATATTATTGTCAACAATAAACTTATTTGCGATTTCCATGCTTAAAGACTTTGATGATATACTATCTTCATTTATAGTCCATAGTCTTGTATAAAAAGGAACTGCTAAGATTAGCTTTTCACTTGGTATCTCCTCTAATACTTTGCTTAGTCCGTTCTCAACCCAGCTATATTCTGCAACTGAACCTGCTGTTGGGCTGCTTGCCCAGTGCTGGTCGTAGGCCATTAAGATTATATAATCCAATGACTTGTGAAGTCTCTTTCTATCATAGCACATAGACCAGTTTTCACTGGTAGATATGGTTGTAACATCCATACTAACGATGAGACCATGCTCCTTAAAAACAGGATAAAGCTCTCTAACAAATTGGGTTAGTAAATCTTTATCCTTATAATAAACATTTTCAAAATCTAAATTAATACCAGTAAAACCGTAATCCAAATATATATCAAGCAATTTAGAAATAATGTCTTCTCTCTTTGAGGTAGTCTCCAATAATTCATGTGTTAAATCAGGGTCAAAACTATTATCCACCAGAGGCCATAACTCATAACCCATAGCACAATACTTTTTGACATAATCTTTATTTCCCTTATCCTGTATATTGCCATCAATATCTAAAATTGAAAACCAAGTAGGTGACAACAATTTAACACCAGGTATTTCCTCGATATTATCTGTAAATTTGACTCTTGAATAAGTATAATCCCAAGTCAAATTTATTTTGTCTGCTTTCATATTTTTAATAGTTTCTCTATCCTTTAGCTCACTCTTATATAAATCCTTAGTGTGATTCAACTTAATATATCTCTTTTCAATAAATCCCGGTATCCCATCTAAAGTTCTAACCTTAAACCATTTTTCAAACTCACCGTATACATATACTTTATCGCCTATTTTTAAATCACTTGAAATAATAGGAGCTTTAATATCTAAATCACTTCTGATAATGGGAGCTTCCAATATCACTTCCCCTTCTAAATACTCGACATTGGTATAATCCATTACAACAGCATTTGTATCAGGATAATAATCTATACTTATTTCATAATCATCTGCAAATAAATTCATAGGTATATAAATACTACCTGCTTCTTCAATTATTGGAGCATCAATTAGAAACTCCTTGGAATTGATACTCCCCTTCCTATCATCTATCTTAAATCTCTTTACATATGTATCATTGGTAAAAACAACTATTTTTTCCTTATCATCATAAAATAAATCCTCATCTATATACTTTTCTATAAACTCGTATGTAAAGTATAGCACATCATCAAATTCTTTAACTGGTTTCCCATACTCAATTATCTGATCCTCAACTATTAAATACATATCATCATCTATTGATACGACCTCTTTACTTGGTATATTGAGAGTATAGTAGTAAAAGCCTCCACTTAATAAACTAATAATCACGATTACTAAAATTATTGTAATTGTTTTCCTCAAATCACCACCTCCGTGCATACATTATACTTTATTTATCTTATGATATTTCTATTTCTATATTCAAAGATCTCTTAATATTTTCAACTTAAAACAACTTTTTCGATATCGTAATCCTATAGTATCATAATTCTTGAGATTAACACAAGCTGTTTTGCTATTCTTAAAATTTCATTCTAACGCAAAAAACCTAGATATTTTTATCTAGGTTTTTGTTAAGCTCTAAGCTCTTTCTTTATCTTCCCTAATATTACAAGAATATCTATACAGCCATGCACCGAGAATTACGAATATAACTAAACTCACTAAATTTCTCATAGCATCATTTGTAATGATGCCGGAAAGGAAATCTGTTTGTATATTTAAAGCAGCAAATATGCCTATTAATATACCCGTAAGTGCATCACCAGCTACAAGTCCAGAGGCTATTAAGGTACCTCTTTCAGCAGCTATATCTAAATCAGCTTCATCTTTCCTAAACTTCATCTCTACTAACTTACGTATTACCCCTCCAAAGAATATTGCACTGTTTAAAGATATAGGTAAATAAATACCCAATGCAATTGGTAATATTGGTAGATTTGATAATGCACAAAATATTGCTATTACAGCACCTATAATTACCAGAGTCCAAGGTAGCCTTCCAGTCATGATTCCTTCAACAATTAACCTCATTAGAGTCGCCTGTGGAGCTGCAACCTGTTCCCCTCCTATTCCATATGCATTGTGCAGAAGCAGTACTGTAGCTCCTGCAACTACTGAAGCTATTGCTAGGGATATAAACATACCATGCTGTATCTTTCTAGGGCTGCCTCCTATTAGATATGTTGCTTTAAGAGACTGTGCCACCCCTCCTGCAACAGCTATAGCAACACATACAACACCTGCTGCTAACAATACTATTTCCATTCCTGAAGTGCCAGTAGCTCCCATTGCTCTATAAATTGAGGCTATAACTAAAAGGGTCGCAATGGTCATACCTGATACAGGATTGTTACTTGCTCCAATTACTCCAACCATTCTAGCTGATACGACTGAGAAGAAGAAGGAAAAGAACACAGCAAGCAGTGCACCTATTGGTCCTACACCTATTGTAGGAAGGAACCAAGTCAATAGAAATCCAAATATAGCCGCTGCTAATACCCATATAACTGATGGTTCTTCATCTATTCTTCTTTGAGATTTTTCACCCTTTCCAAATCCACCCATTGCCTCTCTAAAAGATTTTATAATAGTAGGCAAGGATCTTGCTAATGAAATGAATCCTCCCATAGCTACAGCTCCTGCCCCAATATATCTGATATAATTTGACCAAATATCAGAAGCAGACATTTCCGATATTAACAATGTAGATGGAAATATAGCTTCAGCCGCAAATACTCCAAAGAATTTGATAAGTGGAATAAATGATAGCCAGGCTAACAGCGAGCCAGCAAACATCAATGCTGATGTTGATGTTCCTACGATAAAACCTACTCCTAAAAGAGAAGAAAGAGTATCCATACCTATCATAGTTCCTTGATATGCTGTAATCACATAGGATGCCGTCTCATTCCACAGACCTAATCCCCCAGATAATATTTTATATCCTACACCAACGCCAAGGCCATTTAATACAGAACGAAAACCTTTACCACCTTGATTTGCATTTACCAGCACTTCTGCTTGAGCCATGGATTCCGGATATACTAATTCTCCATGTTCTTGAACTATTAAATATCTACGTACTGGTGTCACAAAATACACTCCCATAAATCCACCTATAATTGTGACTATAACTACTTGCCAAACTGATAGATTTAATCCAATAAGTATGATTGCAGGCAATACAAATATGATACCACCAGCAATAGATTCTCCTACAGCAGATAGTGATGCCACATAATTTGCCTCCAATATACTATTTCTTTTAAAAATTGATTTCAATAAACCAGTTGCAAGTATTGCACCTGGAATACCTGCAGATATAGTAAGACCTACTCTTAGTCCTAAATAAGTATTAGCTGCAGCAAAAACAATTGCAAAGATAATACCCATTGTAAGTGAATATCCTGTTGCTTCAGGAATTACTTCGTTAGTTGGAATAAACGGAACATAATCCTCTCCCTTCACTCCACCATATGCATCTTTAGATAATTTTTTTGGATTGTTTTTCATTTAAATCCTCCTCTTTGCAATATCTATTTACTTTAAATTTTCAAGTAGTTTTAATAGGAATTCCCATACTCGTTTAACCGATGAAATGCTTAAATGTTCCTTTTCTGTGTGAACATCAAATAAATTTGGACCAAAGCTTATCATATCGGTATCAGGAAGAATTTCCTTTAAAAGACCACATTCAAGCCCTGCATGTATAGCGCTTACTTCAGGTTTTTTATCATATAGCTCTTCGTAGACACTAACACATTTTTCACGAATTTTAGAGTCTTCATCATACTGCCATGCAGGGTAGGCACTAGATTCTTCTGCATTTCCATTGGTTCTTTTCGCAATTGTTGCTAGAACATTTAAAACTTCTCTTAAGGAACTGCTTGAGGAAGAACGTACTGATGTGATAATCTCTATATTGTTATCTTTTTCTTCAATGATGGCATTGTTCAAACTTGTTTGAACTAAACCTTCAATATCCTTTGACATATATTGAACTCCATCTGGAGCCATCACGATAAAGTCAATTAAATTATCACTTAATTCCTTTGTATATACTTCGTCTATACTTACCTCTTGAACATCTACATTTAATTCACTATCCTCTATATGATATTCTTCCTTCAATTCCTTTGTAATATCTTCTATTATTTTCTTTGTTTCCCCAATATTTTCAGTAAAAATAGTTGCCTCAGCTTCCCCTGGTATTGCATTATGTTTTGTACCGCCATGAATTTTAGATAATTTAATATCATCCTTGACATTACAATCATATAAAATCCTTCCAAGAAGTTTTATGGCATTTGCCCTCTGTTTTATTATCTCCATACCGGAGTGTCCACCTTTAAGACCTACTATCTTAACTTCTAGTCCTTCTCCATTTTTATTTTCCTTTTCAATCTTGAATGTGGTAATCATGTTAGCTCCACCTGCACAGCTTACAAGAAATATTCCTTCTTCCTCTGAATCTAGATTTAAAAGAGTCTTACCTGATAAATGCTCATTTGACAGCGCCATTGCTCCATCCATACCAGTTTCTTCACTTGTAGTAACTAAAATTTCAAGTGGAGGATGTTTCAAATCATCGGAATCTAAAATTGCAAGCCCATAAGCAACTGCGATACCATTATCTGCTCCTAATGTAGTATTGTTTGCTCTCAAGGTATCGCCTTCTACAACCAATTCAATCGGATCTTTCGTAAAGTCATGCTTAGAGCCTTTCCCTTTTATACAAACCATATCCATATGACCTTGTAAAATTACAGGATTGGCATTTTCATACCCTACAGTCCCTGGCTTTTTTATTATTACATTATAAGTCTTATCCTGATAAACTTCTAAATTTCTCTCCTTCGCAAAATCTGCCAGAAAATCACTTACTCTTTTTTCATCACCAGAGCATCTCGGAATTTGATTTAACGTATGAAACCATTGAAACACCTTTTTAGGTTCAATATTTTGTATATTTGACATCATTTTTTCCTCCTAACATACATCACTTATAAAATATTATTATGGTATCTTTTATAAATATTAGTCATTCCCAAAAATGAGGTCTTTTATAAAAAAATATCCTTTGAAAAAACTAAACTTGTTTTTTTAAAGGATATTACTTTCTTTTTTAACTAATCTAATTGACCTTTATCTTATATACTCGTTTCCTACTAAAATATCTGTTAAGATATCTGTTGGTATAACAAATTCCAATACACCCATATATCCTGGTGCAACCTCATATTTATCAAAAGAAATAACTAATTTAGCATCATCGTTGATGTAAAAGTTTTGAGTATCGGAAATAGTCTTAAATAGTAAACTATCATCCACTTCTCCTTCTATTCCTTCAACCCAATAAAACTTACTCTCATCTAGCTTGTTATTTTCTAACATTTGCTCCTTAATATTTTCACTTATTGTTTCAATATAACTATTGTCTTTAAACAAAGAAGGTAGAGTTATTAGAACTTCATTTTTCTTATCTATTGTATCATATTTGAATACTGTAGATGATGAGCCTACTGTATTTACTATATAATGACCTATGGATAATATGTCATCATTGTCTGTTTTGATGACATATCCGCTATCCACACCTAAATGTCCTCCGCCCATCTTTTCTAGATCTTCTATTTCCTTCATAAATTGATCATAAAGTTTTTTGTTTTCTTCTATATATGTTAAATTTAAACTATTTTCTAACTCTTTATTTTCTAATCCCTCTATTTGTGGCACTTGGATATCAGCATGGTATCCATTTTCATCTAACTTAAACTCTCTAAATCTTAATACCCTAACTATATTACCCACAACTGGTACCTGAGATAAACTTTCAGCTAATGCTGGACTGGTATTGACTCCAGCTGTTATGCCTATTGTTAAAACCGCTATAGAAGCAGCTGATACTACTAATTTATTAATATTATTTTTTCTTTTCATCTTAATCCTCCCTTGTTTGAAAGCTTTTCTTACAACGAAGTCTAATTCATTTGGTATTGGAGTATCCATATATTCCTTTTTTAATCTTTCTAATTTATTGTCCTTCACAGTAATGCCTCCTATCTTCAGCACCCATCTCTATTCTTAATAGTTCTAATCCTTTATATAAGCGAGTTTTTATGGTATTAATATTGACATCCAATACCTTAGAAATCTCATCTATTTTTAAATCCTCAAAGTATCTTAGAATAATTATTACACGATAGTTATCAGGTAAATTCTCCAACGCTCTTTCCAAATCAATATCAGGATAGTTATCGGAATCAATTACATTGTTATTAAGTAAGATTTCATCCTCCAAAACTATTTCTTTACTTCTTTTTCTGATAAAATCCAATGAAGTGTTTACAACTATCCTATAAAACCATGTTTTTATCACACTTAAATCTTTGAGTGACTCAATAGATGAAATTCCTTTGTATATGGATTCTTGGACAATATCCAAAGCATCATCAGGATTTCTTACATAACTATATGCTAATCTATATATAGGCTCCTTATATTCAACTACATAATCTTCAAATTGTCTTACTAGGTCTTTCTTTTTCATTATAGGTGTCCCTTCTTAGATGTACATCTTTGTCTTACACTATATAGACGAATGATTAAGATAAAAAGTTTTAATAAATACAAATATTTTTTTAAAATATACTAAA
>DAIUFH010000069.1:0-11684 GCA_036844705.1 Tissierella sp. | reverse complement strand
ATGAACGAAAAAAGGATACTACTTGTAGAAGATGATGTAAATATTTGTAGAATTGTAAAACTGTATTTAGAAAACGAAGGCTTTGTTGTCTCTAGCTTTGAGGATGGAACAGAAGCCTGGGAGAGTTTTTTAAAGAATAAATATGATCTTGTATTGTTGGATTTATTGTTGCCTGGATTGGACGGATATGAGATATGTAAAAAAATTAGGGAGACAAGCTATACACCTGTAATTATGCTTACGGCAAAAGGTAGTTTAGAAGAGAAGATAAAGGGTCTGCATTTAGGAGCTGATGATTATATAACTAAACCGTTTGAAATCCATGAACTAATTGCACGAATCCAAGCAACGCTGCGTCGTAGAGAATTGGATCATGAAGAGATAGAAAACAAAGAAGTTAATCGAATAGAATATGATAATTTGGTATTTGATATTGATGCTTTTGTCATATATTTAAATGGGGAATTGATCAATATACCGAGAAGAGAATTGCAGCTTCTTCAACATTTGATGATGCATCCTAATCAAGTATTTACAAGAGATGATTTGATAG
Organism: Tissierella sp.; assembly: GCA_036844705.1. Classification (GTDB taxonomy): domain Bacteria; phylum Bacillota; class Clostridia; order Tissierellales; family Tissierellaceae; genus DAIUFH01. The sequence continues at coordinate 11,131 of DAIUFH010000069.1, read as the reverse complement.
AAGGTATATGGGGATTGGACTTTGATGGTGAAGATCGTGTTATAGATGTATATATCAAGCGTTTACGCAAACGACTGAAATCCAAAACTAAGCAAAGATGGGCAATAAAAACTGTCTGGGGAATTGGATACAAATTTGAGGTGGATAAAAATGTTTAAATCTATATCAAAAAAATTCCTCTGTGCATATATGGCGATCACTATTATCAGCTTACTATTAGTAGCTGGAGGTGTTAGTTATTTTGTAAAACAAGAAATTTATGGTCAGAGAAAGGAATTTCTTGAACAAAAAGCATTCCAGGTTTATAGATTGTTTTCTATGCTATTAGAAGATAAAATTTCTACTGAATATTTTACCAGTACTCTAGATATGATTCAGAATGAGGAAAATCTAGGAATATCACTAATTATCAATGACCAGGAGATGGGGAGTATAGAAGGTTTTGGTAGAAAGCCGATAAGGTCAAATCGTTCCGGACCCATCAATGAGATGATAGAAAAGGACTATTTTATCGCATACTTCGAAACAGAAGAACAGCAACGAGATGTTCAGATGATGACGGTTTCTGTTCCACTAAAGTTTGACGATGAATTAATGGGGGAAGTTTTAATCTATAGTCCTGTGGCAAATGTGGAATTAATTACTTCCAAAGTTAACAAATCTATATTTTTAATATTTATAGCCATAAGTGTACCTATGGCTTTGGTAATCATTTTAATATCTCGTAAATTTACTGCACCATTAATTCATATGAGTAAAGTAGCTAACAATATATCAAAAGGAGATTTTTCAGAGTCTATTACTATTAGAGGAAAGGATGAGATATCAGAACTCGGACGTTCATTAAATGATATGTCAAATAAGATTCAAAATTTAGAGGAGCTTCGTAAGGACTCAATTGCTAATTTATCACATGAGCTAAAAACTCCATTAACTACTATTCAAAACTTCATGCAAGGAATATTGGATGGAGTTGTACCGGAGAATCAGGTAGAAAGTTTTATAAAAATAGCAATTGATGAATCAAAGAGGATGGGAAAAATGGTGGAAGAGCTAATTGAACTTTCCTCTTTTGAGAAAAAGCTTGTCAAGTTGAATCTAACTACAAATAATATAAAAGATTTAGTAGATGATGTATTTCTTCAAATGGATTTCCAATTAAGAGAGAAGGAAATTGTAGTTAATAAAATGTTAGATTCTTCTATTACTGCAGATGTTGACCATGAACGCTTTAGACAGGTGTTGATTAACATATTGGATAATGCTGTAAGGCATATGCCTTACAATGGACAGATTGATGTATGTTTAGAAAAATCATTAGATAAGAATTTTAAACTAGTAATTATTGATTCGGGACCAGGTATTCAAGAAAAGGATCTTCCATATGTTTTTGAAAGATTTTATAAAGTTGATCGCAGTAGAAAGAGGACTTCCGGAGCTGGTTTAGGTCTTACCATCAGTAAACATATTATAGAAGCTCACAATGGTGATTTAAGCATCAAAAATGATAAAGAAAAGGGCTTACGAGTAGAGATAGTTATGTAGTATATAGATTTAAATAGGAAAAAGCATACTGACAATTCAAGTATGCTTTTTCTAATCTATCTAAAATAAAGTAAGAGGGGGAAGTGTGGACTATCAAAGTAAAATAACTAATGATAGCTTATAAGTATTTTTCTAGTTTGCTTTTTCCTCATTTGTATCAGTAGGTTCTTCAGGTACTTCAGGTTCTAATGTTTCAGCAGGTTCCTCAGGTGTTTCTGGTTCTACTGTATCATCAACAGGTGGGTTTTCAGGATTTGAAGTTTCGTTAGTGATTGGAGGTTCAGTACTGCCTCCAGGTTGTTCACCTTCAGGATTTCCTCCACATGCTGTTACAGCAACCATACAAGCAACCATAATAGCTACTAATAACGATTTTTTAAATTTCATTTCTATTTCCTCCTAAAAATAAATATTCTTAGTTAATGTTTTGCTCATTAACTTAATTATAGTTTAAGATATAAATATGTCATTATTATGACATATAGAAAATTTAGTATAATAATTATCAATTAATAGGAAACAATGGTACAATTGAAAAAACTTGGATATAATATTATTAATAGAAGGTACAGGAAAAATAATAGAATAAGGAGAGAAATATTATGAAATATATTGATATGCATTGTGATACGTTGATGAAGATTCCGGATTCAACTGGTAGACAGACGTTGTTTTCAAACTCAATTGCAAGTGTTGATTTTGAGAGAATGAAAAAGGCAGAAACCATGGCGCAATTTTTCGCAATATTTCTATTACAAAAAGAAATGTTTGCAGAATCTAATAGAGAGTATGTAGATGATGATATATATATTAATAATTGTATCAAGGCTTTAAAAAGTGAAGTAGAAGAAAACAAAGACATTATAGCAATGGCTAACAATTATGAAGATATAGAGAGAAATGATTCTGAAGGGAAGATGTCAGCAGTAATTACTATTGAAGATGGAAGAAGTGTTGATGGAAGCTTTAAAAAGTTAAAGAATTATTATGAAATGGGTATAAGACTTATAACATTGACATGGAACTTTGAAAACTGCTTTGGTTATCCGAATTCTGAGGATCAAGCAATAATGAATGCAGGACTTAAAGATTTTGGTAAAGAGGCAGTTGAATATATGAATGAACTTGGAATGATTGTTGATGTATCCCATCTATCTGATGGGGGCTTCTATGATGTTGCCAAAATAAGCAAGAAACCATTTGTAGCATCACACTCGAATGCAAGAGTACTTTCACCACATAGGAGAAATCTTACTGATGATATGATCAAAATCCTTGCCCAAAAAGGTGGGGTAACAGGGATTAATTTTTCACCAACATTTTTAAATGTAGACCCTAAAATAAGAGATAGCAGGATAGAGCTAATGGTGAAACACATGAATTATATTAGGAACAAAGGTGGAGATGATATTTTAGCTCTGGGCACTGATTTTGATGGAATAACCGGAAATCTTGAAATTGACAGTGTAGATAAAGTGCCAATGTTATTTGAAGCACTGGAAAGAGATGGATGGAGCGATGATTTGATAGAAAAGTTTGCATACAAGAATACACTTAGAGTAATCAAGGATACAATGAAATAATATTGGAGGTGAATAATAAGTAACCCGTTGGGAACAATTACTATTGTTATAAAAAAATATAGGAGTGTGAATTTTAAATGGAAACAAAGGAATTATTATTTAATTTGCCACCTATTGTTGGTTTGATACCTCTTATCATTTATATAATACTATCATTTAAAGAGGATACACATCCAGTTGTTAACGTATTTTTGTGTGTTATTCTGGGGGCTATCTTAGTTAAACAGCCTATACTTCAATTAGGTTCTGTTATAGCGGATGCAATGGGTTCCTTCCTGGCTTTAATTGGTTTTATAATCATATTGGGTTCAGGCTTGGGATCGGTTTTGAATCGTACTGGGGTAGCTGAAAATCTAGTACACATATTAATGGACAAAATAGGTATAAATAGTGAGAAAAAAGCTATAGTTGGTACTATGGTTACTTCAGTTGTATTGGTAACATTATTAGGAACTATGGCTGGGGCAAATGCTATTATTGCACCAATCGTAATTCCGTTGATAGCATCAATGGGGATTACACCCAGTACTCTTGCTGTTATTTTCCAAGGAGCTGGACAAACAGGGCTATTTCTTGGACCTTTTAGTCCACCAATGGTTACATTAATGGAGTTAACAGGATTACCTTATGGAAAAGTACTTTTATTTGCTGGGCTTCCAGTCTCAATATGTATGTGGGTTGTAACATTCTTTATTGCAAGACATATTCAAAAGAAAACTTTTGGACTATATAAATTCGATATAGAAGAAAGTCAAAGTGGAAAGGATTATGTAGCAACATCAGAGACGAAGAGAGCAACAACTGTATTTCTATTAGTCTTTTTATCTCTTATAGTATATGGTGTAGCTGTAAAAAGTGGCGCTTCATATGCAATTTTGATTATGGTTACTGTAGCTGTTGCAACTGGTATTGCAGGTGGTTTAAGGGTTGGCGAAATTGCAGAAGCAATGTTTGAGGGAATGTCAAAATTAATATGGTTGTTTGTAATGTTTGTTTTATTTGAACCTTTCCTAATGTTTGTTGAACAATCTGGTGCTTTTAATGCATTATTTGATTTATTACAACCATTGATTGTAAGTAGTGGTCAAGTAGTATTCTCGCTTGTAACTAGTTTGATTGGCATATTTGGAATAAACGGTGCTGCAGTAGCACAAGCAATGTTAATGGATAGTTTGTTTGGTAATATGGTTTCTGAATTAAATATTAACATGGGGCTATGGGCTGCAATTTTATTGGTTGGAAGTCAGATTACTTCATTTGCTTATCCTGGTGGAGATATGCTTGGAGCCATGGGTCTTGCCCAGTCTAAGGATGTCAAATCAATGTTAAAGTTAGGATATTCAATCATAGTTACAATTCTTATTTTAATTGTAATATTGGCAATTATATTGTAGGGGGTGATTAGAATGTCAATGAGAGAAATGGAGAAAAATATTTACTCTGTTTTATCAGAATTAGATGGAACTGTAGGTTTATATTTTGAGGATATTCAATCAGGAGACCAATTCAACATTAATGGGAATATGGAATTTTCTGCAGCTAGTACTATTAAAATCCCTTTAGTGTCACTGCTTTTAACTAAGGCGGAAAAAGGAGAAATTGACTTAGGTGCACAAGTACAAGTTGAAGAATCAAACAGAGTAGGAGGAGCAGGTATCATAAAAGAATTGGATCACTTATACAGACCTACTCCAATGGATATGGCAAGATTAGCTATAGTTTTGAGTGATAATATAGCAACAAATCAATTAATCGATTTAGTTGGTGGACCTGAGGAAGTAACTAATTTTTGCAGAGGTGTAAATCTGAAAAAAACCAAGCTACAAAGAAAGATGATGGATTTGGAATCCTTGGAGGCTGGGAAAGATAATATTACAACTCCTAATGAAATGGGTTATCTTTTAAAACAATTAGTAAACAATGAAATAGGCTCTGCTAGCATATCAGAACAAGTAATCAGTATCATGAAAAGACAACAATTAAATTTAAAATTGCCATATTTGATACCGGCTCTAGAACCTGATGATCCAGATATTGATTCTGATACAATAAAAGAAGGAACTATTGTCGTAGCTCATAAAACGGGGGAACTGTTCAAAGTACAGCATGATGTAGGAATCTTCTTGCTTCCTAAGGGATATAAATATATTTTAGCTATATATACAAAAGATTTGTCTACAGATGCTCATGGAGTTAATATAATTGCAAAATTGTCTAAGGTAGTATATGACTATATGGTAGAAAGTTATAAATGTTAATATCAAAATCTTAATATCTACACAGGGATCCAGCAAAGTTGAAGCTTCTGCTGGATTTTTTCTGCCTTTATATTTTAGTAAAAAACAGCTATAATGTTATTATAAGAGAACTATACTGAATTTCAGTGGTTCGTTTGTCTCTAAGAAAGGAAATAATCATGAGGAGAAGTACCATTAAACTTATTTTAACTTTACTTATCATAAATTTTTTCTCAATACCGTCATTTGCAGAAACTGAAACATATAGGGTTGCTGGAGACAATAAATTTCCACCATATGAATATGTTGACTCTGATGGTGTTTTTAAAGGATTTAATGTAGACATGCTTAAGGCAATAAGTTTGGTAACAGGAATACAATTTGAATTTATTCCTATGAAATGGGAGGACGCCTACAATTCCGTTCAGCAGGGACAAACTGATATTATCCAGGGAATGAAAGAGTCAGAGGAGAGGAAAAGTAGATTTTTATTTACAGACTCTATGTTAATGAACTCTCAGTCAATATTTGTACTAAATGATAATAGAGCTATAAATAGTAACAGAGATTTAGTAGGCAAAACAGTTGCATTGCAAAAAGAAGACGTTGTATACAATGATATTAATAAAATTGCAGATGTAAAGATAATCCAATATGATTCATTAGGTGAGGCACTAAAATCATTACTGGATGGACATGTAGATGCACTAATTGGAAATACATTAACTGTGAATTATCTCTGCAAAGAAACAAACTCTATCGAGCTGGTGAAGATAGTAGGTGAAGCATTAAACGAATCTAAATATGCGATGGCAGTAGCCAAAGACAATGAGGAATTGTTGTATAAATTAAATAAGGGCTTAAATGAAATTCAAAAAAATGGAATGTATGACTCATTGTATAGAAAATGGTTTGGAACCCCTATAAAAAATACAAGGAATGAGTATGAAATTCTTTGGAAATTTACTTTTGCTGCATCTGCATCTATGCTAGCTATTATTTTTGTAATTCAGGGTATCAACAATAAATTAAAAAGAATTATAGAAACAAAAACAGAGGAGCAAAAAGCATTAATTAACGAATTAAGGCACTATGATAAACTGCAGTTTATGGACAAAATAATCTCCTCAGTGGCCCATGAAATTAGAAATCCTTTAACATCAATTAAAATATATACAGGACAAATGAAGGACAAACTGGATAATAAAGAATTCATGATAGCAGCGTCTGAAGATATACCTGATGAAATCGACAGAATTGATGCTCTTATCAAAGAATTTGTCGAATATACTTCACCTAGAAAGCCTGTTGTAGAAAGACTTAATCTTTATGAGGAATTAATGAATTCAATTAAACTGTTTAAGTTACAGATTAAAAATATTAAATTAGTAATTAATGTAGACAAATCTTTTTACATTGAATTTGATATCAATCATTTCAAACAAATTGTCTTGAACATACTTTTAAACAGTAAAGATGCTCTTAAGGATATATTAGAGCCAATTATCGAAATAACCGCAGTTGAAGAAGATGAACTTATAGTGTTATATTTTAGGGATAATGGATTTGGAATGAATGATAACGATATACAATATATCTTTGAGCCATTTTATACTACAAAGGTAAATGGAAATGGAGTAGGAATGTTTATAGTAAAGCAGATGGTTGAAGAAAACGGAGGAAGTATTTCTGCAGAAAGTGATGGTGAAATGAAAGGTATGTCTATTATCATAAAAGTAAAAAAGGGTGAAACTTATGAAGAACAAGCTACTGATAATTGATGATGAAATTAAAATACTAAGATCATTAAAATTCCTTCTTGAAGATTATTATGAAATTTATACTAGTGACAATTCTACTGAAGCTATCGATATATTTAAGAAGGAGAAAGTATCACTAATACTTCTTGACCTAAGGCTTAAGGAAGATAATGGACTTGACCTTATGAAAAAGTTCCTTAGTATAGACCCGGATGCAATTATAATTATTATGACAGCATATTCAACAATAGAAAACTCTATTGATGCTATAAAGTCTGGTGCATATTATTTTATTACCAAACCTATTGAAAATGATCAGCTGTTGCTTTTATTAAATAAAGCAGATGAAAAGCTGACAATGACTCAAAAGATAAGTAACCTCGAGGGTCATATAAAGAAAGATTTAATCGGTGAATCACCTCCTATAAAGGAGTTAATTAATATCATAAATAAGATAAAAGACACTGATGCTACGGTATTAATCACTGGTGAAAGTGGAACGGGTAAGGAGCTTATAGCTCAGAAAATTCATACCTCAAGTAATCGTGCTGATAAGCCTTTTGTAGCAATTAACTGTGCTGCTATGCCTGGTGATCTTCTTGAAAGTGAACTTTTCGGATATAGAAAAGGGACTTTTACTGGTGCTTATAAGGACGAAATAGGTATTATAAGAAGAGCCGACAATGGTACCCTTCTTCTTGATGAAATAGGTGAAATGGATTTAAGGCTGCAATCAAAGCTACTTAGATTTCTACAGGATAAGGAAGTAAGGTCTGTAGGAGATGACAAGACTTATAAGGTAGATGTACGAATAATATGCTCTACCAATAGAAATTTAAAAAAGGAAGTAGAAGAAGGCAATTTTCGAGAAGATTTATTTTATAGAATCAATGTCATAAATCTAATTGCTCCGCCCTTAAGAGAGAGGTTGGAAGATTTGGAACTACTTGTACCCTATTTCATAGAAAAATACAATATTTCTTTTAATAAAAACATAAAGGGAATTACTGAAAAAGCCTACGAGCAACTTAGACATTACAGCTTCGAGGGAAATATAAGAGAACTGGAGAATATTATCCAAAGAGCGGTTCTTTTAAGTACAGGTGAATATATTGAATCTGATTTACTTAATATCAATACAAATAAGGTGATGAACTCTGAGAATTCTAACTCTGAAAACTATATTAAGATTTATGAGGCAGAAAATATGAAGGAAATAGAGAAAAAAGTTATAGAATTTGCACTAAAAAATAATAATCAGAATAGAAAATGGACTGCTGACAGTCTTGGCATAAGTGAAAGAGCACTTAGATACAAAATAAAAGAATATAATTTGAATTAACACTGCAAAAAATGCAGCATGCAAAAAATGCAGGGCAATTTTTGCAAATTTACAGGAAAAGATGTATCTATTGAATGCTAAATTCAGTAATATAGCCATTCTTTACATTTTCAATAGTTGGCATGGGATATGCAATATATTTGTTCATAGTTTTTGTAGGATTTTGTAAAATATGCTCTGAGAGTTTTATGGAAGGAGGAACTTTAGCAAAAATCCTAGAAAATAATGATAGGAGGTATTGTATATGTCTTTTGAAATCATTGAAAATGTTTTCACCATCAATGCAGATATGGTTATGACTACTGCTATGGCCGCAGTACTGCTAATCATAGGTTATTTTATTAAGGGCAAGGTCAGGTTTTTAGAAAAATATTGTATTCCAGCACCTGTAGTAGGTGGATTTCTATTTATGCTCGTCACATGGGCTGGGCATGTCACAGGGGCATTTTCTTTTACTTTTGATACAACATTGCAATCTTTCTTTATGTTAGCATTCTTTACTACAGTTGGACTTGGTGCAAGTATCGCCCTGTTGAAAAAAGGTGGAGTTTTATTAATTGTTTATTGGTTAGTGGCCGGTGTTGTTTCTATTTTCCAAAATGGTATAGGAATTGCTGTTTCTAAGTTAACTGGTTTAGAGCCGGCATATGGACTTTTATCAAGTGCTATTACGATGATTGGTGGACATGGAGCAGGCGCTGCATATGGTCTTACTTTTGAAGGGATGGGATATCCTGCAGGTCAGCTTGTAGGAGCAGCAGCAGCAACTTTCGGTTTGATTTCATCTGTAATGGTTGGCGGTCCCGTTGCTAGGCGTTTAATTGAAAAATATGACTTAAAACCAGATCCTAGTCAGGATTTAGATACAAGTATAACAGAAATAAATGTTGCCAGTGGTGAAGCTTTAAGCGGACTTGATATTATGAAAAACGTAACTGCTATTTTAGTATGTATGGCTCTTGGAACTATGGTTTCAAGCTGGGTAGGCAAGTTAATAGATATGGAATTTCCAACCTATGTTGGAGCAATGTTTGTAGCAGTTGTTGTACGTAATATCAATGAAAAGACTCGTTGGTATAAGTTTGACTATCCTTTAGTAGAAGGAATAGGTGATGTCACTCTTGGACTTTATTTATCCATAGCTATGATGACTTTAAGAATGTGGGAATTAGCTGATCTTGCAGGACCAATGCTCGCAGTTTTAGCTTGCCAAGTTATTTTCTTAGTTTTATTCTCATATTTCATTGTATTCCGTATACTTGGAAAGAACTACGATGCTGCTGTTATGTGTGCAGGTCTTTTAGGACATGGCTTAGGTGCAACTCCTACAGCGATTGTAAATCTTACTGCTGTTAATGACCGTTATGGTATGAGTAGAAAAGCTATGATGATAGTTCCAATAGTTGGAGCATTTCTAGTAGATATTATTTATCAACCTCAAACAGTGTGGTTTATAAAGACTTTTGTTGAGAATTTGAAATAAAAAGATATATTTAGGAGGAAATTATGAAAAAATTAATGGAATGTGTACCAAATTTTAGTGAAGGTAGAGATGAAGCAATAGTAGAACAAATTATTGATGAAGTTAGAAAAATTGAAGGTATTACAATTTTAGACTATTCATCAGACAAAGATCACAATAGAACAGTTCTTACAATGATAGGTTCCCCAGAGCAAGTAAGAGAAGCTGCTATAAATTCTGCAAAAAAAGCTGCTGAACTTATAGATATGTCAAAACACGAAGGAGCTCACCCTAGAATGGGTGCAACAGATGTTATTCCATTTACACCTGTTTCCAATGTAACAATAGCTGAATGTGTAGATGTTGCAAAAGAAGTAGGAGCTGAAATAGGAAGCTGGGGTATTCCGGTATATCTATATGAAGATGCAGCATCAACACCTGCTAGAAAAAATCTTGCAGATGTTAGAAAAGGTCAATACGAAGGATTCTTTGAAAAAATTAAAGGTGAAGAATGGAAGCCTGATTTTGGACCTCAAGAGATGAATGTAAAGAGTGGAGCTACAGCAGTAGGTGCAAGAGTTCCTTTAGTAGCATTTAATATAAATCTAGATACACCAGATGTAGAAATTGCAAGTAAAATTGCAAAGAAAATAAGACACATTGGTGGCGGACTAAGATATGTAAAGGCAATAGGATTAAAGCTTGAAGAAAGAAATCAAACTCAAGTTTCAATGAATCTAGTAAACTACGAAAAGTCAGCAGTTTACCAAGCTTTTGAAATGGTAAAAATGGAAGCAAGAAGATATGGAGTAAATGTGGTAGGAAGCGAAGTTATCGGGACTGTACCTATGAAGTCTTTACTTGATGTAGCAGAATATTATCTACAAATAGAAAACTTTAGTATAGACCAAATACTAGAAAAAAGATTGTTAGACGAACAATAAAAGATATAATTTGTCATTCTAACGTACGTGAAGAATCTCAACCCACTTTGTCATCCTAACGTACGTGAAGAATCTCAACCCATTTTGTCATTCTGAACGTACGTGAAGAATCTCGGGTTTAAGATCCTCGACTTTCTCAGAATGACAAGAAAGAACTTTTTGAGGACCCTGATTTATAGCGGGTCCTTGGTTGTATTAGCTTCGTAAAAAATAATGATTTTAAATAATGGAGGTATATATGGATTTCAAAGATGTTTT
>DAIUFH010000068.1:0-11811 GCA_036844705.1 Tissierella sp. | reverse complement strand
TCATTAATAACCTTTTAAGAATATATTTAGCCATTATTTCCCTCCTTGTATAATAGTAAATACAATTACAAATCATCACTAAATTAGCATATATCTTGGCCTTTATATGCTTATTCATATAACTGCCAAGATATATATTTTACTTACATCATTATTCCCAAGAACAATCGTAATAATAGAATCTATACGCAGGGTTTATATGAACACCTTTTAAGTCCTTATTGTAAACTACTGTTCTAGTGTTAATAAATAAAGGTATGATTAAACTTTCCTCATTTATTATTTCACAGGTTCTTGCATATATCTCCTTTCTTTCTTCAGGGTCTAGAGATGTTCTACCTCTATCAAGTAATTCATCTAGCTCAGGTATATTAACATTTATATAGTTACCATTACCATTCATATTATCGCTGTGAAATAATGAATATTGACAATAATCGGCATCCATTACTTTTGATATAATAGCCCAGAATGTAATGTCAAAGTCAGAGTTTGCTATTATATCTGACATATATTTTCCTCTTTCCATTACCTCTATCTCAATATTTATTCCAACGTCTCTTAGTTGTTGTTGTATAACCTCTGTTGGTTTAATATAAGTAGGCGAGTCTATAGTCTTCATTTTTACAGTAAATCCATTAGGATATCCTGCCTCAGCGAGGAGTTGTTTAGCCTTCTCAGGATTATATGAATTAGCTTTTAAATCTTGTGGAAATTCCGATAAACTTTGTAGTAATACTACTTCTAGTGGAATTCCTACACCATCTTTTGCACCATTAATTATATCTTCTCTGTTTATTGCGTAACTTACTGCTTCCCTAACCTTTTTATCTTTAAAATATCCTTCACCATTATTTAACATAAGGTTAAGAAATGCGTTAGATTCACATTCATCAAATATTAAATCTGGATTATCTATAAAGCTCTGTCTTGCATCTTGACTAGGGTTATTATCTAATACATCTAATTCACCTTTTTCTAACGCAATTACTTGGGTACTTCTATCAGGTATTGTCTTAAATATAAGATTCTTTATAGGAGCTTCCCCTCTCCAATAATCAGGGAATGCTTCAAGTACTATTTTATCTCCTCTAACCCATTCTTTTACCTTATAAGGACCAGTAGCAACTGGATTCATACCGTATTCTTCTGGATTATCCTCATATGCTTTCTTAGACTGTATCTGTAAAGCTGGAGTTACAAAGCATTTTAAAGCAGCTCCATAAGGATACTTTAAAATAACTTTTACTGTATTATCATCAATTATTTCTGCTTTTTCCATACTAGATGTCATTTGAGTAGTAAATGGTGATTCAATTGCCCTATTTATTGTCCATGCAACATCTTCTGCTGTTAAGGTATCACCATTATGGAACTTAACATCTTTTCTTAAGAAAAATGTTATTTCTGTTCCATCATCAGATACTTTCCACTCTTCTGCAAGAGATGGTATTAAAGTCGCATCCTCATCATTGTCTTCTCTTACTAATGTATCATATATTTGATAATGGACACTAAAGTTATCACTAGTTGCAATTGTATCCAAAGTTGATGGTTCTACACCTTGACCTACTACAAGGGTATCTTTTTTGGCAGTATCAGCATTGGTATTATCTCCGGTACTAGGACCAACTGGCGTTTCTGTATTATTAGTTCCGTTAGAACATCCAGTTAACGCGATTACTAAACTTAACATAATACAAATTAATACTTTGACAAATTTTTTACTCATACTGAGTTCCTCCTTGGTATTTTTATATTCGAAATTTAAATAAATTAAATTTTGCTAATTTGATACCTTTACACTTTCAGGTATTAAACAAGTGTATTTTTCACCGTTCATAGCATTGTCAAATTCTCTTTTAGCCTGTTCATAGATACTTAAATCCATTATTATTTTAAGTCCAAATTTTGCCATTACCTTAGATGCATATATCATTCCCTTTTGCCCAATTGAATGACCTGAGCACGCTGTAACCTGCCAACTATGGTCAGTTGCACCTATGTTATAACATGCAGTTCTTAGAAACACTCCTGGTGCTATATGTTGTACATCACCTATATCAGATGATCCATATCCTGATGATTGCTTCATAGGTAATACTCCCTTAAAAGTGATGCAGTCATCGGACATATTGTATTCTTTTCTATTACTTTGAGTTAGAATTTTGTTGTAATTATTTAATTTATCCGCAAAATCTTTTTCCTCTTTTGTAAGTTCTTCTTGAGGCACTTCAACTATGGTATCATACATAACTTTACTTAGAACTTCATTATTCAATGAATTATAACAACCTCCTAGAGGCTCCTCAATAAATGTTGTTCCAGTCATTAATGCAGCTCCTTTTGCAATATCAAGAAGCCTTATGTAAACTTCTCTTACCATATCAGGCTTTGGAGCTCTCACATAATACCATACACATGCCTTATCAGGTACAACATTAGGAACTTTTCCTCCATCTATTGTAGCGTAATGAATTCTTACTTCAGTTCTTACATGTTCTCTTAAATAATTAGCACCTATATTAGTAAGTTCAACTGCATCCAAAGCACTTCTACCATTATATGGATCCCCACTTGCATGTGCTGTTTTCCCTTTAAAATGAAACTTTGAACTCATTAAACTAATACCTGTAAATCCTACAGAATTTACTCTTCCAGGGTGATAAGCAACACTCATATCTATACCATCAAATGCTTTTCCTCTTGCCATAAAAGCTTTTCCAGTAAGAAGTTCTTCAGCTGGACAACCATAATATATGATTGTACCTTCTAAATTTTTTTCAATCATTTCAGCCTTCATTCCTAAAACAGCGCCTATACATGCTACACCCAAAAGGTTATGTCCACACCCATGGCCATATCCATTTGGCTCTATTGGTTCCATTTCTGACTTAACCTTTTGGCTCAGTCCTGGTAGAGCGTCATATTCTCCAAGGAATCCAATTATAGGGTGTCCTTTTCCCCAGTAGGCCTTAATAGCTGTTGGAACACCTGCAACTCCAATTTCTACATCAAATCCATTCTCTCTAAGAAAATCTGCACTTAATTTGGATGCCATATATTCTTTATAAGGACCTTCTGGATTTTCCCATATCTTGTAACTTAGATTTTCTAATTCTCTTCTTTGTTTTTCTATTGTCACTAAAGCTATTGAATCTACCATGATAACCTCCTTAATGTACCCTAATCAGGAATCTTTGCATTTTCAGGCAACATCGTTTTATAATTTTCTCCTGACATCTCCATATCGAATTCCTTCCTTGCCTCAATATAAATATTATGGTCATTAAATACTTTAAGCCCGAATAATGCCATTACCTTAGCAGCTCTAATCATACCTTTATGTCCAATTGAATGCCCAGAACAAGCAGTTAATTGCCAACTATGTCCGATTGCACCAATATTCGCACATGTAGTTCTAAAGGATATCCCAGGTATTATATGTTCAACATCTCCTACATCTGTAGATCCAAATCCAATATAACTCGGTTCAGGCATTACACCTTTATTAATTATTGTATTTTTATCTAAACCATACTTCTTTATATTTTTCTTAACTTGTTCCTGATTTTTATCATTTAATAATTTCGCAAATTCAAGCTCTTCCTCTGTATAATCCTCTATAGGAACTTCATTTAAAGATTCAAATATAATGTTTTCTAACACTTTATTTTCTAATGTATTATAAACTCCATTAATAATTTCAACCTCTAAGGTTGTATCAGTCATCATTGTTGCACCATTTGCAATTCTCTTTAGCCTTTGATATACTTTATCAACCATTAATTTCTTTGGCGCCCTTATAAAATACCAAACGCTAGCTTTGTCTGGAACTATATTGGGTGCTAGTCCACCATCTGTAATAACATAATGCATTCTTACATCAGACTGTATGTGTTCTCTTAGGAAATTTGCTCCTATATTTGTAAGTTCAACAGCCTTAAGTGCACTTCTGCCATTTTCAGGTTCACTACTGGCATGTGCCGATATTCCCTTAAAGTGAAATTTAACTGAAATCATAGCAATAGATGTAATTCTCGCTATATCGACTAAACCAGGATGAAAACTTATGCATAAATCTAATCCATCAAAAACCCCACTTCTAATCATAAATACCTTCCCACTACAAACTTCTTCAGCTGGACAACCATAAAAAATAATTGTCCCTTGTATATTGTTTTTTATCATTTCTTTTTTCAAACCTATAACTGCACCAACATTAGCTGCCCCTAAAAGGTTATGACCACACCCATGACCATATCCCCCTGGTACAATTGGCTCTTTTTCTGGTTTGACCTTTTGGCTTAGTCCTGGTAGAGCATCATATTCTCCAAGAAATCCTATCGCAGGGCATCCTTTTCCCCATGAAGCCTTAATAGCTGTTGAAACACCTGCAACACCAATCTCAACATCAAATCCATTCTCTCTAAGAAAGTTTGCACACCAATTACTTGCCTTATATTCTTTATAAGCTCCTTCTGGATTTTCCCACATATCTTGACTAAGTTTTATTAAGTCATTCCTATACATATCAATTGTCTTAAATGCAATAGAACCTATCATTTAGTAACCTCCTAAAATATCAATTCATTAAATATGTATCGAGACTTTAAATATTAATCAATTTATCCTTATATCCTTACAAGTTCTCCATCCTTGTATACTTGTCCAATATTTTTTAGTGAGTAAATATTGTCAAGTGGATTTTCATCTAAAACTAAAAAGTTAGCTTTCTTACCTTTTTCTAATGTACCAGCCCAAGAATCTACTCCAACTACCTCTGATGATGATTTTGTCGCTGCTACTATTGCGTCCATAGGACTTAAACCTGCTTCAACCATTAAGCAAAGTTCTATATAGCTTTCACTATGCAGATTATATGGTGTTCCAGCATCTGTACCTGTTCCTATTTTAACTCCTGCTTTCCACGCCTTAATAAAACTCCCTATATGTTTTTCTCTATATCTTTTAGCTTTTTCTACTGCAAACGCAGGTACACCGCCTTTAACTCCATTTTTTATTATGAAGTATGATGCAGCAAGGGTTGGTACAAGGGTTGTCTTATTTTTAAGCATCATTTCGATAGCTTCATTATCAAGCATAATGCCATGTTCTATAGAATCAATACCAGCCCTTAATGCATTTTTAATCCCCTCAGTTCCTTGTGCGTGAGCAGCTGTTTTCCTTCCTGATTTATGGGCTACTTCAACTGCTGCACGTATTTCATCTTCTGTTAACTGCTCTTCCCCTGGCTGCTCCCCATCAGCCATTATGCCTCCTGTGGCCATTATTTTTATAAAGTCTGCACCTGCTTTTATTTGCTCACGAGCTGCCTTTCTCGACTCAACAACTCCATCAACTTCTCTTCCTACGAACCAACCATGACCACCAGTCATACATATAGAGTCTCTACACACATACATATCAGGACCTTTAATCAGTCCTTCTCTTAAAGACTCTCTTAAATCCATCTCTACTAATTTTCTACCGTTCATATCTCTTACAAAAGTTACACCTGATTTTAATTGTTGGTGCAGGTGGAGCATTCCTCTTATTGTAAATTTCCCAGGAGTTTCATGGTTAAGTTTTGCTGGATAGCCTATAGGTGTAGATAAAATATGTACATGACAATTAAACATACCAGGCATAACTGTCTTTCCTGTTAAATCCACCGCCTCCTTAGTTTCATATTCATTTAATTCTTCTACTTTGCCTACTCTTGCAATTTTCTCATCTTCTACCACCATATAAGAATCTTTGACAACATTTTTCGCGTTAACATCAATAAGATCAAAATTAATATAAGTAGTCTTTTTCATAGGTTAATTTTCCTTTCTTAATTTATTTGTGCTCCTTTTCATATCCTTTAATATAAATAATATTAGTGATACTATAGTGATGCATCATTCAAAATCGAAAATATCTTCGCAAATCATTTGGATACAGTAGTAGTTAATAATCACCCCTATTCGTTCTGTTTTATTTAAAAATATTTATGAAGTAATAAAATGTCATTACCATTTTTCTAACTCTATTTTAACCACTTTTACTCCGATTAGGTGTATTTTCATTCAAAAAAATATCTGGAAATAACACATTTACAGGCTTTTTATAATACTTAACCATTCTTGCTAGTAATTTAGTACTTGGAGTTCTTTGCCCTAACTCTAGGCGACTTAAATATTTTTGGGATATCTTCAATGATTTAGAAACTTCAGTTTGAGTTTTTTTTCCTCTTGCATCTATTAAACTTTGTCTAATCATTTTATCTACTCCTTTTCAAACACCATAATGTTGTTTACTTTTCTTATTATATACCCCTTTTCGGCGTATGTCAACGCATATCTAAAATATATTTACCCCAAATTGGTTATTTCCTTATACGCCAATAAGTAGTAACATTTCTATCAAGGGGGTTGCAATAATAATGAAAAATCGTATCGTGGAGTTAAGAAAAGAGAAAAAAATGAATCAAGATGAATTAGCTCAATTAATAGGTGTTACACAACAAGCAATCAGTAAGTATGAGACTGGTATTAGAGAGCCAGACAATGCAACTTTATTAAAACTTTCTGAGATTTTTAATTGTACAACGGATTATATACTAGGTAATTCACTCAAACGTAATGCTGTAAGTATACCTGTATTAGGTAGAATTATCGCAGGTATACCATTAGAAGCAATAGATAACATCATCGATTATGAAGAAATTCCATTGGCAATGGCTAAAACTGAAGAATTTTTTGGATTAAAAATAAAAGGGAACAGCATGGAACCAAGAATCAGAGAAAATGATGTCGTTATTGTAAAAAAGCAGTCTGATGTAGAAAGTGGTGGCATAGCAGTAGTTTTAATTAATGGTTATGAAGCTACTTTAAGAAAGGTTACTAAACAAGAGAATGGTATACTGCTTACTGCTTTCAATTCGGAAGTATACCAACCAAAATTTTATACAAATGAAGAGATTATAAAATTACCAATAGAGATATTGGGAAGGGTTGTAGAATTAAGAGGTAAATTTTAAGATAATAGCAGTAGTAGTAATTTTTGTTGAAATCTTAAACATTGTATTTTTCTATATTTATTTTAAGTGGACAAATCCATAAAGTTTTAATTTTGTCCACTTGTCCACTTTGAAAGATTAATTAAAAGTAGAAAGATTATTTATACTTCCTTTCTTATTTGCTTAATCAAATCTACGATATCCTGTTCATCTTTTATTCCAACTTTTTCGGCCTCTCCTTCAAAAACTTTCTGAGCTTCTTTTAAAGACAATTGTTGAATTGCCAATAACAATTTTATTGTCTCTTCAAAAAACAACCTTATTCCCATCTTCTAGTCACAATTTTTTCTAATCTCTATAGGTATTGTTATTTGACCCTTTGAAGTTACCTTTTTAACTCGTGAAAAAAGATTTTTCGGATAGGCACTGGTATTAACCATTTGAAATCTAAAATTGAAATAAAGAAATAAATTAAAAATCCTATTAAAAAATATAATTCAACATATTTTTTAATAGGATTTTTTACATTATTATAAAAGATTTTGTTCCTGGGATGTTTTCTTGACCCGATGCCAGATCAGACCAATGATGAAGCCTATGGTTGCCGGTAAAACCCAACCAATTCCAATTGAGAAAAGTGGGAGATATTTTTCTCCAAAGTGTATCAATGCCTGTGATGCTCCCATCTGGCGTATAATATCCGGACTTGCATTAATACCATCAATAATCGATGCAATCAAGGTAAAATAAGTTGTCATCCTGTATACGCATGAATCATGATGAAAAAATCCTCCGATAATAGAAAGCAAAATCAACGTCATCGCAAGCGGATAAATAAACATTAATACAGGAATCGAGAAATGAATGATCTTGGTCAATCCGATATTGGCTAGCAAGCAGGCCAGCAAACTGACACCTGTTGCAAAGGTAATATACTTTAGTGAAGGATAAAGTTCAACAAAGGTTTCCGAAAAAGCCGAAATCAGTCCAATAGCAGTCTTTAAACAAGCAGTAATAACTATAAGTGCAAGAATAACACTACCATAAGTGCCAAAATAGTAATTGGTAATTTGAGCTAAGGCAATTCCTCCATTTTCACTTAGAGGAAATGCCCCCAGGCTCATCGTTCCCATATAGGCTAACATACTATAAATAACACCCATTGCAACAATGCTGATTGTACCAGATTTAATGGTGTCTATTGCGATTATTCCCGGACTCTTCACACCACGATTACGGATTGTTGACACGATTATAATACCAAAAGCCAAAGATGCTAGAGCATCAAGTGTATTATAACCTTCAATAAATCCTTTTGAAAAGGCATTTGCCTGATAACTAGGCTGTACTACAGTTCCTGCAATTGAGCCCATTGGACGAATAAAAACCATGATTAAAAGAGCACCAAGTAAAATTAAAAATAACGGATTTAGAATTTTACCAATATAGTCTAGCAGCTTCGTTGGTTTTCGAGCCAATATCCAGGCTGCAAGGAAAAAAAAGCAACTAAAAATCGCGAGCGCCAATACCGTCTTATCTTCATGAATAAAAGGTGCCAAGGCGATTTCAAATGAAGTCGTTGCCAGCCGCGGAATTGCATAAAGCGGACCAATTACAAGATAAAGTAAAATTGTAAACATGTATGCATATCGGCGATCCACATGAGATGCTAATTGAAATACTCCTTCACTTTGTGAGATTCCGATTGCAATAACACCAAGAAAAGGCAGACCGATTCCCGTCACAAGAAAACCTAAATTCGCCCAAAAAACATTCATACCCGCTTCTTGCCCAAGATGTACAGGAAAGATTAGATTCCCTGCACCAAAAAACAATCCAAACAGCATAGAGCCAATCATTAAATAATCGCTAAACTTTAATTTCTCTTTCTCATTTTCCAAAGCTTCATGTCTCCTCATTAATTTTTATCTAAAGTAATAAAAAATAGCATTTTTTTAATATTCAACCTCTTTTTCAAAGGTAATTTGATATCCCATTGCACCATATAATCCCATTTTTTCACTAAAGGGAGCAACAACTTGTTTTAAGCACCATCCTTGTTCTGCTTCCGATAAAATAACATGGCTTTCCTTAAGAAGAAAACCATGTCTTTTCAGCGCACCCGGAGGGATTCGAACCCCCGACCAACAGATTCGAAGTCTGCGACTCTATCCAGCTGAGCTACGGGAGCACACTTACATAATAGTATAATACTCAATTTTAGCATAAATGTCAATTTTTTTACTTCGTTCATGAAATATTTACCCATCCAAGGTTTACAAATTGGAGTTGTGAAAATTTACATAATATTACACTTCTATTTTCTTAAAAAGATGTTATAATATATACAAACAGATGTTCAGAACAAACGTTTATTTTAGAGGTGCATAATATGATTATTATAATGCATGAAGATGTTAATTCTGCATTCCTATCCTGGACCGCTGCACATGAAAATCAAATAGATGTTACGGCAGTAATTGGGGGCAATGAACAAAACCGTCATGGTATAGTTTTAGCCAAATCTATATCTGCAAAAAAATATGGTATAAAAACAGGGATGTCACTAATGGAAGCAAGAAAATTGTGTCCTAATCTTTTAGTAGTTCCGCCTAATTACAAACTATATGTTAAAGCATCACAATCCCTATACAAACTCACCCCTGCCTCCTATTCTGGGTGATTATCCTGACGACGAATATCTTGGAATGAAAAGTAATCTATAGAAAGGTGATATTATGAAAATTATAAATCAACCTATAAAAGTTATGGCTATATTTCAAACCAATGGAAAAATCGAGCCCTTAAAATTTCGATTAGATGATAAGGTTGTTCATATTGAAAAAATTATGAAAACATATGAGGAAAAAATAGTTGGAAATAAAAGAATTATATTTGTCTGTCTGCACAATGGTAAAGATATATATGAACTAAAATATGAAATAGATTCAAAAATATGGTACTTATTTAAGCAGTAATACTATTTTGCCTTTTCCGTTAAATAAGATAGTATAATCATATCAATGAATCTTTGAAAGGAAAGAATATTATGATAAGCTACAGTCAATATAGAAAATTAAATATTGATGCTTCGCCTATTGGTTTAGAGTACAATGATGAGCCTAAGATACCCGAATGAAAGGTTTACTTTGAAGGCAATTTTTGGGGTTACCATCATTCCAATGAAAGAGCTGGCAAGGAAATCCCCATAAATATTGAGTTTGTCTGGAAAGATGAAAACTGGCATATTCCATCATTTTATATCTTAAGTAAAGGTCTTGTCGTAGACTTTTGTCTACAGGTTCCAGCTGATCGCATTCATTCTTTTATGGACAAATGGAATCTATCCATTGAAAATGATGGAAGCAACTTTACTAATGAGCAAAGAATGCAGATTGATACAGAAAACCCATTGGCAATGAGCTACACACTCTCTCCGGATTTACCAAGCAATGCATTCACTGTTACAGATTGTGTGCAATCTGACCTGCCTAGGCAAAAAAATATAAATCCAACTGAACCGCAGGCAAAAGGATCTGTCTGTTCTATAGGGATTATTGGTGCGTCAGATGGTGCTACTGCCATGATTCTTGGCAATAATGGACAAAATAAGCTTCATGCAACTTGCTCAGCACTGCATTTTGAACCTATATACGATATTCAGTGGCACATTGTATTTCATGAAAAGATTCGTGAGGATATTACAGTAATTATTAAAAAATAATATATGAATCAATCTTCCAGATTTCTATTTCCCTTCAATTACAATATTTGTATATTGTACACGATTGAATGCTCTTATAGGATAAACACTATTCCCTATTCCACTATCAATATATAGAATAGTGTTTCCTAATTCAAATGTGCCCTTATCATATTTAGGAAAGAAACCCTGCCCTGGTGCTATGATTCCTCCTATGATGGGAAGTCTCACTTGACCGCCATGAGTGTGTCCTGACAAAATCAAATCCACTCTTTCATTTAAATACATAATTGGTCTATTTGGTGAATGGGAAAGAAGTATATTATATTTTTTATTGTCAATATCTTTGAATAAAACATCATAATCTTCCTTTTCAGCATAGAATGATGCCCCAAATAGATTAATCTTCTGTCCATTTAGTTCTATGATTTCTGATTTATTATCCAATATTCTAATACCATATTCTTTTAGCCCTTCATAAAATTTCTTTGAAGAGCTGTTTAATAATTCATGATTTCCGCTTACAAAATATACATTAGGTGAGATATCCGTAATGCCTTCAAACATTTTGAACGCAAGGGTCATATCTCTAGTTTTATGATCTATAATATCACCGGTAAGAAAAATAATATCTGGTTTAAATTCCCTAATAGATTTAAAAAGCTTTTCTAAATCTATTTTTTCATTCGAATGAAAATCAGATATCTGGGTCAGCCTTATGCTTCCAGTTAATTTATTTGTAGTTAGTTTGAGCTTATTTATATAAAATTTACTTATTTGAACATAGTTATATATATAAAATATTAATATAATCAATATTAGTGATAAAAGTATCCTCTTCCAATTCATATATCAGGCTCCAATCTTTTTGTACTATTATATCATATAAACATCTTTTCGGATTATTAACCAACTAAAAAAACAGACAAACTTCCAATGAAATTTGTCTGTTTATCTGGTGCGGGATAGAGGACTTGAACCCCCACGTCAATGACACTAGATCCTAAGTCTAGCGCGTCTGCCAATTCCGCCAATCCCGCATGATAAATGGTGATCCATCCGCGACTCGAACGCGGGACACCCTGATTAAAAGTCAGGTGCT
>DAIUFH010000067.1:0-12368 GCA_036844705.1 Tissierella sp. | reverse complement strand
TGATTTAAGAAATTCAATCTATGTTTTTAATAGTCATGAATAATTCAGGTTAAATATAATAAATCCTTGATTCCAATACGAATCAAGGGTTTATTAATCAAACTATAGTTTTTATATACACTATCAATACCTCAAAGCTTCTAGTCTATAATAAAACGCTTATAAGCCATTTCTTTCCCAGTGTGTGTTTTAAAATTATCATCTATACATTTTTTTATTTTTTGTTGTTCTTTTTGTTTATCCAAGGCTGTTAAATTTTCTAACAAATCCGCTTCCCATTGTATTTGAAAATCAATACCATCAATTTTAGAAGGAGTATGATGATTGCCAATTATAAAACATATCCTATCAATATCTTTGTCATAGCCAACCTTTTTCAATATTTCTTGTGCTACGGCAGGTCCTTCTTTCTCCTGATAAACACCATCTATTGAACCATACTTTCTTTGGGCTTCAACAGCACCAATATCATGTAGTATAGCAACAATACTGATTAATTCCCTTTCATCTTCGACATTTTCACCTTCCATTATGTCTTCTGCATTTTTCAATACCTTGAGAGTATGATCTATTCCAAAAGGAATTTCTTCAAAAACTTCTTTCATCTCTCTAATAATTTGCTCTTTAAACATATATTATCCTCCATTATACACTAATCTCACATCAACTATTCTAATGTAAACAATTTATTATAACATGAATTAACAGCAAAAATCTCTGAAAAATGATTTTCAGAGATTTTTGTATATTTTATTCAGTTTTTCTTTTCTTAAGAAGTATTCCACCAATTAATAGTATAAATCCTAATACTATTGGAACCATGTTGCTAGAGCTTCCGGTCTTTGGTAAAGTAGGAGTTGCTTCTGGAATCTTTCCATATAATTTCTCATACTCTTCAACCGTTATAGGTCTATTAGGAGTACCTTCCGGAGTCTTACCATATAAATTTTCATACTCTTCAGGTGTTATTGGCCTTTCTGGTGTATATGGTGTTGTTGGCACCTCTGGTACTTCTGGTTTCTCTGGTGTTTCTGGTGTTTCTGGTTCTTCAGGGATACCTGGGTCTACTGGTTTTTCTGGTTCCTCTGGTTTATCCGGTTTATCTGGTTTATCCGGCTTTTCAGGTTTATCCGGCTTTTCAGGTTTTTCAGGTTCTTCTGGTTCTGATGGTGGATTGTATCTGTTTCTTATGGTCAAACCATCTTCTAAGATAGTTTTTCTATAGCGATTTGGTACTTTAACTTCATCTATAGTATATACATATTCCTTACCATCAACATCTGTTTCATCTAGGTCTTCCCAAATATATTCTGTCTTTCCATCTTCCAGAGTTACTGGATCTCCAAATGGCTCTCCATCTCTATATAATTGCAACTCTATAGTTGGCTTCCTACTAGGCCCTCCAACCCATTCTTTAGTTCCTGTTATATCTATTTTTGGAATGACATAGGTGTTTGTAACTGCTAGACCATCTTCTGATTTAGTGTAGTTTTCAGGTACTCCTATTTCTTCGACAGTATAAGTGTATGGGTTGCCATTCTTATCATTTATATCTTGGTTTTTCCAGTTGTACTCATATACTCCTTGTGATAATTTCACAGGGCTTCCTATTGATTCTTTTTCCACACTTGCGGATTCCCTATATAATTGAAGCTTTATTGAATCCGGTCTACTAAATTCTCCATTTACCCATACTTTTCTTCCTACTATATCAGTTTTAGGTGATTCATAGGTATTGGTTATGGTTAAACCATCATCTGATATTGATTTTCCATAGTGTGCTGGAGTTCTTACTTCATCTATTGTGTAAATATAATCCTCACCAGTTATATCTGTCCTATCTAAATTTTCCCAAGTATATGATGTTGTTCCATCTTCTAGAGTTATTGGTTCGCCACATTTGTCACCATTTCTATATAGTTGAAGTTCTATAGATGGTTTTGAAGTCGGTCCATTTATCCACTTTTTTGTTCCTGTTACACTGGTTTTTGGACTTACATAAGTGTTTATAACTGTAAACCCATCATCTGATATTGTCTTTTTGTAATTATCAGGGACTGCTATTTCATCTACTGTGTAGATATAATCCTCACCGTTATCATCTGTTTTTTCTAATTTGCTCCAGATGTAAGTCCATGGTTCTTCTTCTGTTCCATCTAATTGTACTGGATCATCATATGCCTCATTATTTCTATATAGTTGAAGTTTTATAGATGGTTTTGATGTTGGTCCATTTATCCATTCCTTAGTTCCTGTTACATCAATTTGTATCTTAGTGTTTTCAACTCTTACTTCTATTTCCTTATTACCGTTATCTGGTAATATTATCACAATATCTTCAGTAATACCTTCATACCCTTTTGGTGGATTTATTTCTCTTAAATAATATGTTCTAAAAGGTAACCCCTTAAATTCATACATTCCATCAATAGTTTCTACTTCTTCTCCACCAACAATTTGTTCTTTTTCATTTAATAGATAATGCAGTCTAAATTTTGCACTAAGAGCAATTGGAGAATCTGAACTGTCAACCTTAACAATTTTTATATTTCCTCTGTTTGTTCCGGTACCTGATCCACCAGAAGATTTCGTTGAAGAGAATCTCTCACTATTAACTGTCTTTTCTTCAAAGTCTGTGCCTTTTATTGAAGCTTGGTTGCTTACATAACCATCTGTTGCAATTACAACTGTATCATAGGTTATTGTATATACAGACTCAATATTACCTAACTCTACTGTTAATGTAGTAGTTCCGTCTTCATTTTCTGTAACATCAAGTCTATATTCTCCTTCTGCTAACTCACTATTATCCTTATCAACTACCTTTAAGCTATCATTAACATATACTAGTCCTGTACTTAATGTATCAGTGAATACTGCATCGTTAATCTCTGATAAGCTCTTATTGATTGAAACTTTCCAATTGATTATATCATCCGTATAAACCTTATTTCCACTTACATTGTCTGCTGATTTTTCTATAAAATTATTATGGTCATCATATTGTCCTGTAGTTGCCTCATATTTTCTTGGATTTCCATCAACAGTAACTGTAGCTGTATTTTTATAGTTTTCCTTAGATACTCCTGTTATATTTGTAGTAAATTCTATAACATAAGGCTTATCTATGCCATCCTCAAAATTTAATTTAAATCCATCTTTTCCATCAACATCTTTACGATCTAATTTATATAAGCTTTTATCTATAATATTTTTTTCATTTATCTTTCCATTAGAACCTACACTAAATTCTTTGACAACAATACTATCAAAATCGAGTTTTTGCTCTGGTTCATTTAGTAAATCTTCTACGGTAAATTCTTTACCCTTAAAATCTTGAGACAAATAGTTTACAAATACTTTCCAAGTTACTTTTCTTCCATTTCTATCAAGACTTCCTTCTTTTTTACCAGCATTTACAGTTTCATCATTGACATCATATGATGCATCGTCATCGTCTTTTATATCACTAGGTTTCCCATCCTTATCTACAGTTGTACCTGTAAAGCTTGCGTTATTAATATAAGTTTTAATATTATTTTTCTTATCTACTTTATCTGGGTCAAAAGAAGTCTTAAAGTAAATATTGTATTCACTTCTTTCTAATGGTTCATTAAACACTAATACAAATCCATTTTGACCATCATCTGTAGGAGTAACTGTATACGCTGATTCGTCTAACGGTGTGCTTTCTGTTCCTTTAACAACCCTTAGGGTATCTGGTAAAAACAATAACCCATTATTTGTAAAAGTATCAGTAATAGTTAAGCTAGTTATTTTCTCCTTTATAGGTTCTATCCTAATATTCCAGCTCATAGTTTTAGCATCATAATCTATACCATTATACTCTATACCATCTACTGTTTTATTAGTTACGGTGTTCTTAGTATATTCATTCGTTACATTAGGTGTAACAGTTTTATCAATATCCGTATATCCTGTTCCTGCTCCGCCAAGTCCACCATCTGCTGTTAGCTTTACATCATTTTTGTAACCGCCTTCTTTGTTTAATTCAACAATATCAGTGACATATTCTATTTTATAGCGGCTGTATATATCACCTAAATTGATTGTCATTGGATTAGTACTTGTATTAACACTAATACCTTTTCCAATATATTCTGAAGGGTCGATTAAATCATCTTTTTCATATATTTTAAGTGTTCCTTCTCTATATTCAAGTCCTGAACCTATGGTATCCGTCACTACTGCATTTTCTAATTTTTGTTCAGCTCTGTTTACATGAATAGTCCACTTAATATTAGGTTTATCATATTTTGTAGCTTCATGTCCTTCTTTTTCTAAAAGAGAACTTCTCGTTACACTTACTTCTGCTGGAGCTTCACTTTTATTGATGTTGTCTCCAGTTAAAATAGCAGTATTTTTAAAATCAGTTCCCTTTGGCTCATATGTTTCACCATAATCTATTTCAGTATCAAATATAATTCTATATGCACTGCCATTTATATTTCCAAGATTTATTGGAAAACCTGCATCAACAAGTCCTTCAACTTCATTGCCTTTTTCCCACTCAGTTCCATCCTTCTCTAAATAATATACCTTTATCGTGTCATTAAGGATTTTAAGTCTTTCATCAGTTATAACATCATCTACAACTGCGTTTGTTATATTGGATTCAGATTTATTTATATCTATTGTCCAAGTTATCTTCGATGAATTTACTCCATTTTTATCAGCCAATCCACTTTTTTCTATAGATGAACCCATAACGATATCTACAGTAGCTGAAGTATTACCTTTTTCTACATCATCATCTTTTATTACAGCAGCATTCTCATATGGAGCTTTTGAATAGTCGTCTATAGTAGTAGTATATTTGATTCTATATGCAGTATCTATTTTACCAAACTCAACCTTAAATCCTGTATCAGTCACCACTCCAGTAAAATCAGCTTTACTTCCTTCAGTAATCTTTCCTTCATACCCTATTAGTAAATTATATACTTCTATACTGTCATTTTTTAAACTTAATCCTTCAGGAATTGTATCTTCTAAAGTAGCATTAGTTAAGCTATCTAAAGATGAATTTACATCTATTTCCCAATAAATCTCCGTTGCATTTATATCTGCATCAAGATTTACCCTTTTATTAATTATTCCTAATTTATTTTCAGGATTAACTTTAATTGTTATTGGCTCAATAATATCTTCAAATTCAATTTCTTGTATGACATTTTCTTTGAATTCTTCTAAATCAAATTCTGCACTAAACCATACATCTCCAGACCGTCCTTCTTTTCCCACCAAGAAATCATTAAAGACTACCTTTAAATTGCCATCTTCAAACGAATATGTCCCTAATTCATTTTTATCTCCATCAAGTAATTTTCCACCAGCTGTAGGATTGATAGCTTTTAAAACATCTGGCAGTTTTGTTATTGCATAATCATTTTCTGCCAAAATAAAGTCACCATCATCATTGGGTAGCTCCCAATCATAGTGTATCTTTACTTCCATTTTATCGGTAATATCAATTATTGAACCATTAGTTACTTCATTATCGTCAACTGTAACTTTTGCATTCTTAAAGATATTTCCTAAATCTTTTCCTTCACTTAATAAAGCTAATTCTTGTATCCCCAATAACCCCTCGTCTTCCTCTACAACTCCATCCACTTTAAAGCTTCCCTTAAATGTATAAGTTATCTCTTCTTTCTCATTGTCTAAAGGAATACTTATAGCATCAGATGTAGAAGCAAATTGTGCTATTGGCTTACCTACAGTTATCTCAGGTATATCAGAGTTATGGGGTTCAAGCTCTGTATCCTCTTGTTGTGCATCTGGTGTTTCTTCTGAATCATCTTCTTGTTTTTCAGTCTCTTGGACCTCTGTATCTTCTATTTCTGTTTTTTCTGATGACCCTTCAGATTCTTCTTCCGGTTCATTAACAGGTTCAGACTCTAATTCTTGTTCTATTAGCTCTTTTTCATCAATACCATATAACAATCCCCTTACTATTTCCTCAAGATTCTCGTCAATATCTACAGTTATTTTACCATCTTCGGAAATAGTATATTGCCCTATTACAGTATTATCATCTACTTTTAATTTTCCATCTTTTTCACTCTCAAGTTTTAAACCTAGTTCATCAACATAGCGTGTCTGACCACTACTTGAACTAAAGTCAAATTTCCAGCTGACAATTTTAGTGCCACTGACTTCTGTGTCAGCAACATCTGCTCTGAAGGCTTTACCTGTGCTTTCAGCAGAAACAACATCAGATACCACTGGTAGCACTATCTGTAAAATCATTGCTAAAATTAATATGATTATTGTATTCTTCCTTAACTTTACCATTGTACTCTCCTTTCTTGTTTAGATACCATTAATCATAAGCTAAACAAGAGCTTAAGTTCTATCCATTTTTTGCTATTTTCTATGTTCTAAGTTGCTTTATTAACATTAGGTTCTATTTATTTGTTATATTACAATAGAATTATTTACTTATTTATAAGGATATTGATCTACTAGTTCTCCTAATGCAAAAAATCTCTTCCCATTTTTTGATGTATAATAACAGGTCATTAATGATAGTATAGGCTTCCCCCTCTTGTCTGCACGATTATTATCTAACATATAAAGGGCTGTGTCAGGTACTATTTGCGTATCGTAAATCATGTACTCATATACTACTTTTTTATTTGTTATCTTAACTATTGCTCCTTTTTCTATTTTTAATAATCCACCAAAGAGTTGATTATTCTTTGAATAATGACTTGCCAATGAATAATTACCCTCACCCATGACTAAATCAGGCTTCATAGTTCCAGCACCAATTAACAAGTTGGAGTGTGTTATTCCTTTTAATATTGGAAGATTTATATTTAGATCATCTATTATGATTTGTCCAATGATATTTTCATTTATTTCGGCTTTATCCATATCCATTGTGGATGCTATGGTTGATATAATCTCTACATTCTGTATATCATCATATTCATAAACAGCTTCCTGCTGGTCATTTTTTTCAATTTGTTCTACAGTCATTTCACCTATTATTTCTTTAGATATTTCTACTCTGTTTTTGATTATTAGATCGTTAATAAATGGTGATACTATTAGAGATATTCCTATAATAATTAATATTGATGATATAATCTTTTTCATCCTAATCTCCCTAGAAAGGTATATTAATAGTTGTTAGATGTATACCTTTTTTTGCTATTTATTGAAATAATATATTAACCCGAGATCCTTCGTAGGCGGTTATTATACTGCTAAGCTCAGGATGACAGTATCATCAACCCGAGATCCTTCTATAGTTGCTTCTCTAGTATGACTAATTCTGCACCATGAACTGGAATGTGAAGAGTTTTTAGATATATATTGTCAATATCTATATAATCTACAGATATTTTCGGCTTGGATACTCCATTTAAATAATCTATATCTTCTTTTGACATATTTTCAGGAGCGCCTATCTTTACCCATTCGTCAAAGACTGAGCCATGTTCTCTGTTTAGCTTATAGCTTGTGATTCTATGCTTTCCTGAAACTCCCTTTATCTCTAATTGAATTTCTTTTAAAGGTTTATCATCATATACCGAATATCTATCTATATTAGTCAATGCAGATGTATCACCTTTAATAAACAAATCGTCAAAATAGGCAAAATTGTAGGCTAGTATTTGTATATTATTATCTTGTTTGGTGACTATATAATCTTCACCTTGCTCTATTATCTCTTTACCAAGTTTAGATAATAAATAATAAGCAAAGTATCCCGGTTTTTTCAATCCATCTTTATTTATTAAACCAAAGCCACCATGAAAATGGGAAATACCAAGCTTAAATTCTTCCATTATATCAGTAAAAGTCCAATAACCTAGAGAATCAACTTGTCCAATTGATTTCAGTACATTGTGGATAATGAACGTAGCTACAAAGCAGGTATCGCTAATTAAATTTCTGCCACTAGATGATGCACTCCACTCTACTATATGAACCTCAGGTTTATATGATAATAGCCCTTGTATTGTTTCATTTACTGATTTTAGTGTATTGTATGTATGATTTTCTTCATAGTAAATTCGTTTTAAAAATGGGAATTTTTCTATGAATGCCTCTTGTTCTTCATTCATTAATCCCATTGCATCTGCCTCAGGTGAAAAAACTTCCGGATAAATATGTAGCGATACAAAGTCTAAGGGAACATTATTTACCTTACAATATGATAAAAAATCTTCAAGCCAAATTCCCTCCTTAAGAGCTTCATGAGTAATAGAAGGTCCTCCTACTTTTAATTCATTTGAAATAGATTTAATAACTAATACAGTTTCTCTATAGAATTCAAAGTAGTCTTCCTTACCGCCAACCCAAAATACATATTCCAGCTCTGGCTCATTCCATACTTCAAAATACCACGATTCTACTTCTTTTAATCCATATCGATTGATACAATGTATTATAAATTCCCTGACTAAACCAGTCCATAAATCTATATTTTTTGCCTGGGATATATTTGCTTTCCACCAAAATATAGTTTCATCAGATTTTTTTATTTCCGAGGGCATAAACCCTAATTCGATAAAAGGCTTAACATTTACCTCCATGAAAAAATCAAATAGTTCATCTACATAGGTCCAATTATATATTATATTTCCATTATTATTTAAGTTAAATATCATCATTTCATCTGAAAAAATGCCATGAAATCTAATATATTTAAAGCCTATATCTCTTTGTAACTCCGACAATTGTTTTTGCCAAGACTTTCTAAGTCCTTCATCGGCTCTGCTAAAGGTAGTCATATTTTGCCAATAATAATTGTGTAGAGTTCCCTCTTTATCTGCATTTATCTTAATAATTTCACTAACATTGGATTCACTAATTTCTTTATAAAAAGGCTCTGACTCCAGATAAGTATATAATTTTGAAAAAGATGCAGTTCTCTCTACATCAAAGTATGACTTGCTTCTTATACTTTCATCATCTATATTAAAGATATTTGCTACTACTTTCTTATTCTTTTCTCTATATTCAACAGGGGTAATGTTGTACTCTTTTTTGATTAGTGTGTTCAAAGCTTTTGTACTGGAAAAACCACTTTCAAAAGCTATTTCAGTAATTGTTTTGTTGGTTCTTATAAGCAACTCTGTAGCCTTGTCTAATCTCTTGTAGTTTAAATATTCCTGCAAGGATATACCCATTATTCTTTTTATATAATGGGATAAGTAATAAGGATTTAAATTTACATTTTCAGATAAGCCTTTAAGCGTTATTCCATTTTGCAAGTTAATATCTATATATTCTATAATACTATTTATTCTAGCTACGTCCTTATTTGTCGTATCGATATTTTTATCTATAATAGAACAATCAAAATTGTTAATTAAAAGTGTTAATAGCAAAAGTAGCTCTGAACTTACCAAGAACTGATATCCTTTTCTTTTTTTGTTTAGCTCCCACACTATTTTTGCAATATGATATCTAATCTTATCAAATCTTTCCTGTTCCTCTTTATGTAAAAATGATTTACAATCGAATACCTTTTTACTAAAACCTCTTAAAAACTTATCAAAAAAAGTCGGTTTAATTTGTAAGGCTAAAACCAAATTGTCTTCATGAGTTTTATCTGTACTATGTATCTCATTACTGTTGATTAATATAAGATCATTTTCTCTTAATAAATATTTATTACTTCCTACTCTAACATTAATAGATCCTTCTAATACCAGCAAAATCTCTATTGCACCATGCCAATGAATATTTACTTTATTTATAGAATGAGCAAATACCTTTAAAGGCAACCCAGATTCAAATTTTATTAACTCATGATAACTGTCCATATCGCATCACCCCTTACAAATTAATCCTTAAGATATTATTGCCTTGTCTTTGCCATTTATTTTGGCTAAATTTAGATTCTTATCAACGATATACAAAATCTCATTAAATGTTTTTTTACTATCCTCTACTATATATCCTCCAACACTAATGGTAATTTTAATATTTTCTCCCTTATATTTTGGTGCTTCTCCTCTTAAGGAGGATTGAATATTTTCTATTAATCTGTTGCAAACCTTAGAATCAGCATCCTTCAATACTATAATAAATTCATCTCCGCCTAATCTTGCAAACCAATCATAGTTGTTTCTAATTTTAGTTTGTATTGTCTTTGCTAAATATTTTAGAGCTAAATCCCCTGCTATATGTCCATAACTATCATTAATTTCTTTAAAATTGTCTATATCCAACATCATAATTGAAAGTCTTTTTTTGTTTTTCATTGCATAATGAACATCACTGAGTAAATTTTTGGTAATATATCTTCTGTTATATACTCCAGTCAATTCATCCTTAACCAACTTTTCATTAAGTTTTGATATTGTCTCTACAACTTCTGGCATATCTTTATAGGTTTGTCCATAAATCTCATCAATAAAAGACATGTTTTTAATCATTTCCACCACAAGTTGAAAATCTTCATATATAATGCCAGTAGCCATAACTAAAAACATTCCATTTTCACTACATTCAATTTTACTAGAGGATATTTTATCTTTGGATAATTTTCTAGATAAGCAATTTTCACATGTTGATTTTCTATCCCAGAACTCATAACAACTGGATCCTTGTACTATTTTTAAATCACCATCTGTATATACTATTTTTTTTGATGTAGGCTCAATTATTCGTACAATATCAAATATTCTGTTAAGTCCCGCTAAATATGTATCTAAATCTTTTACTTTAAAAGGCTCCATATGGTATATCTCCTGTATACACTTTATATTTTCAATACAATTTATTCCTTTTATCTATACTTTAAGGATATTGAACTAAGTATTAAAACGCTATGATTATTTTGCTAAATTCTATGTTGTTTTTTGCTATTTTTACCATTCAATGGTCTAAATGAGTATTATTAACTATCTTTTAAATACTTCACAATCAATTCATCTAACTTTTTGCTTATTTCTATTACTTTCTCATTTATATTGTTTTCTTCTATTACAATCCTATTCAATTCATTTCTTATTTCTTCAATTTCTATTTTTAAATTTTCTTTTTCTATACTACTTTGACCTTTCACTTTCTTTTTTATATGTAGATGCTTATCTACCATCTTTATCAAATCCTTATTTTTTGTATTTGTTCTTCATTAGAACTTATTATTTCATATTTTAAGATAAGATGTGTTCCAAAGGAGAACACAGGCGGGATTATTATGAAATTAATCTTAGATTCCAAGGAGCGTAATATTGCAGGACCTAGAATTAAAATTGCAAGATTGGAGAATAACCTTACACAGCAGGAGCTATCAGCAAAACTTGAAACACTGGCTGTTTATGTAGATAGAGCAAGTATTTCAAAAATTGAGCAAAGAAAAAGAATTGTTACAGATATTGAATTAGCAGCATTATCGAAGATACTTAAGGTAAGCGTTGATTGGTTACTAGACGATTCTAAATGAAGCTCATAGAATGAAAAACGATATGTTTTTCGTCATGAATAAACTTCACAACAACATACCGTTTTTGTTGCTAATTAACCATTTCACTATCTAAATTCAATACTAATTTTCTATATTCTTACCATGCAATCACCAAAAGATGTCTTTAACTGATATTAGTACTTAATAAACTTTTCACCGGGAATGCCACAAATACTGCATTTTTCCGTTTGGAATTTCTCAATATTACCACATACAGGACATAGATAGTAGAAAACTTCTTCAGTCTGATCAATATCCTCTAATGCCTCCTGATAAAGCTTAGCATGAACTTCTTCAGCTTTCATAGCAAATGTAAATGCCCTAACCGCTGCTTTATTTCCTTCAGCTTCTGCATCATTTATAAATTCAGGATACATTTCCTTGAACTCATAGGTTTCCCCTGCGATTCCATCTTTGATATTTTCTTCTGTTGTACCTACTTTTCCTGCTAATTCATATTCTTTTAATGCGTGACATGTCTCTGCTTCTGCTGCTGCTCTAAACAGTTTTGCAGCATTCTTCTTTCCTTCTTTTTCAGCTTTTGCTGCATAAGCCAGATACTTTCTATTTGCTTGAGATTCCCCCGCAAAAGCAGCCATTAAATTTTCTTGTGTTTTGTTTGAATTCATTGTTTTATCCTCCTCATTATTTTATATATTTTAGGTCTTTAAAAAATGACTTTAAATATATACTTTTATTATAATTGTATCTATTACAATATAGTAATCATTACATTTTGATTATATCCGATTAAAATTAAAAATGCAATAGCGTATTGATTAAATTTTGTAAAATATATATTAAACACACTAGCTGACGCCCGTATAAAATCTACTGTGAATAGTAACACCCGAGAGTTACTATTCACAGTTAATCACAGCAGATAAAGAAAAATGATAAAAATCCTAAG
>DAIUFH010000066.1:0-12685 GCA_036844705.1 Tissierella sp. | reverse complement strand
CAGGTAGATATTGGCAAGCTGGCATTTGGGACCTCAGCTGGGCATGGTAAGCTTCGATTGACTATAAGAGGTCAATACGAAGATGAGATGAATAAACTGCAACATGACCTTGAAAAGCTATCTTTAAAGGAATCTGAAAAATGGGGTTTAAAGTGTTCCTTTGACTATCAAGATACTTTTCCAGAGACTACAAATCATCCTGAAAGTGTGAATAAGATAATTGACATATGTAAAAATCTTAACATACCTGTTATCGATATGAAAGAGCCACAAAGAGGTTCAGAGGATTTTGGACATCTATTGAAATTAACTAAAGGAGCAATATTCCGTATTAGTGCAGGTGAGAATTCACCGCCGTTACATGATTCGGAATATGATTTTGATGATGATTTAATAGAAGAAGCAGTTGAAATATTTAAAGCCCTTATAAAAGGATGATAAATTGAAAACATCTTTCGTCAACGAGACTACTGAAAATAATAATATAATTTTAGCATAATAGACTTAGGGGTTGATATTTTGGATTGCATAAAAATAAAACCTTCTTTATTAAAAGGTGAAATTTCTATTCCACCATCTAAGAGCTTGTGTCATAGGGCGATAATATGTGCTGCACTTAGTAATGAAGAAAGTAAGATAGATAATGTAAATTTTTCGGATGATATCATTGCAACATGTAAAGGTATGAAAATTTTAGGAGCTAAAATAGAAAGGATAGATGATACACTAATAATCAGAGGAAGTATAAATGCATTAACAGGTGAAACAATAGATTGTAATGAATCTGGCTCTACACTTAGGTTTTTAATACCTATAGCTCTAGTGCAACCAGCGAATATAAGATTTGTGGGAAGAGGAAAGCTGGTGAGTCGTCCCCTTGATATATATTATAACATTTTTGAAAAACAAGATATTTTGTATTCTAATGATATGGGAAATTTGCCTTTGAATATAGAAGGACAATTTAAACCAGGCAATTTTGCAATTGAAGGTAATATCAGTTCACAATTTATTTCGGGTTTGTTATTTAGTCTGCCGTTACTGGATGGGGATTCAAAAATAATAATAACGACTAATTTGGAATCAAAAGGATATGTTGATTTGACCTTAGATATGTTGAATAGATATGGAATTGAAATTATAAATAATGGATATAAAGAATTTATTATTAAAGGAAATCAAAGGTATAAAGGTAGAGATTACAGGGTTGAAGGTGACTATTCTCAAGCTGCGTTTTGGTTAGTAGGAGGTATACTAGGTGAGGAGATAACATCTAGAAATTTGAATTTGGAATCATTACAAGGTGACAGGGTGATTATAGATATAATTAATAAAATGGGAGGAACCATAACACTAGATGAGACCTTTATAAAAACAATAGCTTCCAACACAAAAGGTATCATAATAGATGCTTCACAATGTCCTGATTTAGTTCCTGTATTAGCAGTTTTGGCAGCACTAAGTAATGGTCAGACCAAGATTGTTAATGCAGCAAGGGTGAGGATAAAGGAGTCAGATCGCCTCAACGCTATTGCAACGGAACTAAATAAATTAGGTGCAGATGTTAGAGAATTTGATGATGGACTTGTCATAAATGGAAAGGATAGTTTGATTGGTGGGGTAGTTGATAGCTGGAATGACCATCGAATAGCCATGGCATTAGCTATTGCTTCTATCAAATGTAAAGATGAAATCATAATAAAAAATAGCGAAGCTGTTAAGAAGTCATATCCTCATTTTTGGGAGGATTTTAAAAAGCTTGGGGGAAAAATAGATGAGTTCAATATGGGGAAATAATATAAAGCTGTCTATCTTTGGAGAGTCTCATGGTAATGCTATAGGAATTAATATAGATGGACTACCTTCTGGCTTTGAATTAGATATTGAAGAAATTAGAGATGAAATGAAGAGGAGAGCACCAGGTACAGGAAAAACTACAACATCTAGAAATGAGAAGGATGAGTTTACCATATTGAGTGGATATTTTAACAATAGAACTACAGGTACACCTCTTTGTATTCTAATTAAAAATGAAGATATTAAATCAAAGGACTATATGGGAAATATTGCCCGCCCTAGTCATGCAGATTATACTGGAAGAGTGAAGTATAATGGATATAATGATTATAGGGGTGGGGGTCATTTCTCAGGAAGAATTACAGCACCATTAGTATTTGCTGGGGCCATAGCCAAACAAATCCTTAGACAGCAAAATATAATTGTAGGAAGCCATATAAAAAGCATAGGCAATGTTAAAGATTCTTCCTTTAATGAGACCCAAATTGATGAGCAATTGTTGATGGAACTTAAAGAAAGAACAATTCCTGTTTTGGATAAAGATAAGGCAATTGAAATGGAAAATTTAATTTTAGAAATAAAGAAGGAATCAGACTCAATTGGAGGAATAATCGAAGCTTGTGTTATTAATTTAATACCTGGGATAGGAAGTCCTTTTTTCGATTCTGTAGAAAGTAGATTATCTCAAATGATTTTCTCTATACCGGGTGTTAAGGGTATTGAATTTGGTAAAGGATTCGATATTGCTGAAATGACAGGCTCAGAAGCCAATGATGAATTCTATATCGAGGATGATATAGTCAAAACCTATACAAATAATAACGGTGGCATTTCCGGCGGGATAACCAATGGAATGCCTATGATTTTTAGAGTAGTGTTTAGACCAACGCCTTCTATAGCTAAAACTCAAAGAACTGTTGACATGGAAAAGAAAGAGAACATTGAAGTTAATATTGGTGGACGCCATGACCCATGCATAGTTATTAGAGCCATACCAGTTGTTGAAGCGGCTACAGCACTGGTTATACTAGATTTAATTACCTATTGACCAACTCCATATTTTGTTGTAGACTATTATGAGATTTAAAACAAGGTTACGAAATAGATACTTATAAACGGTACCAGCATACTCTTTGTGCATGGTGCTGTTCTTTTTCAGAAAAATTGAGGTGGAATATGAAACTTATTTTAAATTACACATGGCGTTATAAGAGATATTTAATACTGAGTGTTTTGGGTGTGGGGGGTTTTGTGCTAATCCAGATGGGATTACCTACACTGCTAAAATATATCATTAATGATGCATTGATTGGGCAAGATGTAAATCTACTGTGGCGGATTGCACGTCTGATGATTGCCATTATTATTGTTGGCATGACAGGAGAAATATGTATGTCTTATGCCAACAGCCGTATTGCATCCAATGTAATACGGGATATTCGAAATGATATGTTTGAGAAAACACAAGGATTTTCCCATACAGAGTTCAATCAATTCAGTGTCTCATCATTGATTACCAGTACTACTAGTGATGCTTATCAAATAATGATATTTATACAAAATATGCTAAGAAGTGCCATTATCATGCCTATTATGACTGTCAGTGGCATTGTTCTAATTATGAAAAATAATCCCCAAATATTTTGGGTGGCAATTTCTGCACTTCCTATTTTAGGTTTGGGTGTATATTTTGTTAGTAGTAAGTCCCGTGCTTATTCTAAAGTCCAACAAAGCACATTGGATCAAATCAATTTAAATTTACGTGAGGCCTTATCTGGATTACGTGTTATACGTGCCTTTGGAAATGAAAGACTTCAAGCAGAACGATTTGAAAAGGTCAATGAAGAATATTGTGGCGTTTCAAAAAAAGTGTTTAGAATCGTTGCCATTTCACAACCTGGCTTCTACCTTATATTTAACTCAATGATTGTAATTGTTCTTTGGGCAGGAAGCCATGCTATTGGAAAAGGAACATTGGATGTAGGCACATTAAATGCCTCTATAGACTATATCTTCCACATATTGTTTTCATTTTTAATGCTGGCAGTATTGTTTATTATGTATCCTAGAGCATCTGTTTCCGCTCAGCGAATTCAACGTGTATTGGAATGTACCCCTAGTATTTCAGAGAATCTGAAGGATGGTATTATTGAGACTAATGAAAAGGGAACAATCCAATTTGAAAATGTAACTTTTGCTTATCCAGATTCCGATGTGCCAATGTTAAAAAATATTAGTTTCACCGTTGAAAAGGGTCAGACTGTGGCTTTCATTGGAAGTACAGGAAGCGGTAAATCTACATTGATTCAATTGATTCCTCGTATGTACGATGTGACAGAGGGAAGGATACTAGTGGATGGCGTAGATGTAAGAGATTATAATATTCAAGTCTTAAGAGAAAAAATTGGATATATACCTCAGAAAGCTCAATTATTTACAGGAACTATTGTAGAAAATCTTCGCTTGGGCAGACCAGAAGCAACTATTCAGGAACTAGAGCGTGCTGCTGAAATTGCACAGGCTCGTGACTTTATATCAAAAAAAGAAGATGGGTTTGAAGAAAGAATTAGTGAAGGCGGAAGCAATCTTTCTGGCGGTCAACGTCAACGTTTGGCTATTGCGAGAGCTATTGTAAAGAATCCTGAAATCTATATATTTGATGATTCCTTTTCCGCTCTGGATTATATTACCGATTTACAGTTACGTACACGCCTTAGGGAAGAAATTGCAGACGCTACAATGCTTATAGTGGCTCAACGAATTGGAACCATTCGTCATGCAGACAAGATTATTGTATTAAACGAGGGTGAAATCGTGGGAGAAGGTAAACATGAAGATTTACTTCGAAGCTGTGGTATTTATTACGATATTGCTGCTTCACAGCTTTCAGAGGAGGAAATGAGATGAAGGAAACAAAACTAATGAAAATAAGAAAGCTTATAAATCTATGTATGCGTTCTAACAAGTACCTATTGATTCTTCCTGTTATATTCACATCCATTGGTAGTATGCTTGGTGCTTTGAATCCATTCATTATCGGATTGGCGATTACAGAGCTTAGCGCAAATGTAAAGGATATGATGGCAGGAGTGCCGGGAGCTGGAGTCAATCAAAGATATATATTGATGATTGTAGTGATTATGACCATATTCAACCTATTGAGACAATCCCTCACCTATTTTTCCAGCTATTTATTAGCTGGTGGTGTACAAAATAGCTTTAAGGATTTGCGTACACAGATTAGTCAGAAAATGAACCGATTGCCAGTGTCCTATTTTGATAGCCATCAGCAGGGTGAGGTTCTAAATACTGTAACCAATGATGTGGATACGGTGAGTAATGCCATACAACAAAGTTTACTAAGCATGGTGTATTCTCTAACCAGTATCATTACCACTTTTGCTATGATGTTGTATATTTCTTTGCCCTTAGGGCTGTTGTCAATGTTGATGATTCCAGTATCCATATGGATTTCTAGTCGTATTATGAAGCGGTCTCAAAGTGCGTTTCTAAGTATGCAAAATACATTGGCTGAGCTCAACGGATATATTCAAGAAAGATATACTGGATTTTCAGTTGTTAAACTCTACAATGCAGAGCAGGATACCATTGAACAATTTCAGGATATTAACAATCGAATGAATAAGATTGGCTTTAAAGCAAATTTTACATCTTCATTGATTTCACCTATTATGGAGTTATTGGTTAATATTACCTATGTGGTGATGATTCTTCTTACAGGATATGCGGTTCTATTCTCTGGTATGGCTCTAGGAAATATGCAAGCTTTTGTTCAGTATATTTGGCTAATTTACGATCCTATGGGACAAATTTCACAATTAACACCAGCGATGCAAAGTGCTGCAGCTTCCATAGAGCGTATCATAAACTTTCTAGAAGAGTCAGAGGAAAGTGAAGAAAGGAACAAGAGAAATTCATTGGATATAACCAAATATAGGGGGCACGTGGAATTTAATCATGTTCAGTTCTCCTATAATAAGAAGAATCCAATCATTAAAGATTTTTCTCTAATAGCAGAATCTGGACAAAAAATTGCCATTGTAGGAGCTACTGGAGCAGGTAAGACCACTATCATCAATTTATTGATGAGATTTTATGATGTGGATGTAGGGGATATTCGTATCGATGGTGAAAGTATTTATGATATGAGTAGAAGTGCTGAACGTTCGTTGTTTGGGATGGTATTGCAGGATGCCTGGCTTTACAATGCTACCATTGAAGATAATATCCGTTTTGGCAAATTGGACGCTACCCATGACGAGGTGGTACAAGCGGCAAAGGATGCCAATGTACACCACTTCATTCAAACAATGCCTGGTGTATATAATATGATGATCAATGAGGAAGGAAGCAATGTATCTTTAGGACAAAAACAACTTCTAACCATTGCCAGAGCTTTGCTTGCCAATCCACGGATTTTGATTTTGGACGAAGCAACCAGTAGTGTAGATACTCGTTTAGAAATGTTGATACAGATTGCAATGAAAAGAGCAATGAAAGGAAGAACCAGTTTTGTTATCGCACATCGTCTATCCACCATTAAGGATGCAGACCAGATTTTGGTTATGGACGAAGGGGATATTGTTGAGAAAGGTACCCATGATGAACTTTTAGCATTGAAAGGAACATATGAGAGACTATATAATAGCCAGTTTTCAGAAGGTTAATAATTCAATACTACCAGAACTCTATACATTAATGTGTCGGATATGAAAAAGCTACTAGCACACTGCCAGTAGCTTTTTCCTCTATATTTATTAAATTCTAGCTAATATTATAAAATTCAATATAAATAGCGATGTTGCAACAATTAAAATTGGATGGACTTCTTTTATTTTACCAGTACATAATTTAACTAATAGGTAGAACATAAAGCCTGTTGCTATACCGTAGGAAATGCTATAGCATAAAGCCATAAAAATACCTGCGAAGAATGCCGGAATAGCTTCCTCTAAATCATCCCATTTGATTTCAGTAAATGATGATAACATCATGATCCCAACAATAATTAATGCTGGTGCTGTTGCTTGTGTAGGAACTATTCCTGCAACTGGTGCAAGGAATATACAAGCTATAAATAGTAATGCAGTCACTAGACTTGTTAAACCAGTGCGACCGCCTGCTCCTATACCTGCTGCACTTTCAACATAGGTTGTTGTATTTGATGTACCGAATACAGCTCCTATTGAAGTAGCTATTGCATCTGCAAATAAAGCTTTATCCATCTTAGATTTAAATCCTGTGCTAGATTCCATCGCCTTTTCATCTTCAGCACTAAAAATTCCACTTTTACGTCCAGTACCTATAAATGTTCCTATTGTATCGAATGTATCAGATAGACTAAATGAAAAAATTGTCATCAGTACCAATGGTATCTTAGCTGGATCTTTAAACAACGACAAAAATCCTTCCGAGCCAAAGGCAGCACCAAAAGTAGTTCCCAGTTCAGAAAATGACTGACCTATTCCACTTGTAGCTCCAATTTGTGATACATCTACTACTCCCATAGGAATACCAATGATTGTAGTACCTATTATTCCTAAAAGTATTGCACCTCTAACGTTTAATACTAATAATATAACTGTTAATCCAAGTCCGATAATTGCTAGAAGAACTGGTGCATTGTTTAGAGCAACTATTTCTGGAACTGCACCTGCATCAGCTATAACTGTTCCACTATCCAATATTATATGTTTTCCAGGATCTGATGTAAATTTAAGCAGTCCAGCATTTTTAATACCGATATAAGCAATGAATATTCCAATACCACCGCCAATGGCATTTTGTAGACTTACAGGTATTGCCTTAATAATGGATTTACGAATTCTTGTTACTGTTATTAAAATATTTACGATGCCACATATAAATACCATTGCTAAAGCTTGTTGCCAAGTAAATCCTAAACCAAAAACTACCGTATAGGTAAAGAAAGCATTAAGTCCCATACCAGGAGCTTGAGCATATGGTACGTTAGCAAATAAAGCCATGACTAAAGTACCAATAACAGATGCAATAATTGTTGATAAAAAAACAGCTCCCCAAGGCATTCCTGTTTGTGAAAGTAAAGATGGGTTTACGAAAATGATATATGACATAGCAAAGAATGTCGTTGCACCGGCCATTATTTCTGTTGAAATTGATGTACCATTTTCTTTAAGCTTAAAATAATTTTCCATAAAAAATCTCCCTTCATTTATTTTATAAGAGTCTTACACTATATAATAACTACCTAATCTAAATAAGAGAGAACAACAAAAAATATGTTATTGTTAACTCCTATAGTCGAACAATTTACGGCTGCTCGGTAGAGACTAAAGGCCCATATCGCCTAAATTATATAGGTAAACATGTGGATAAACCATCCACAGGAATATAGTTTACCATAGTAACCTTGTCGAATCAAGGCTTTTTTAGGCGCTTTTTAGAGTGATTTTTTTCAATTGAAATGTATTGTACTAATGAATATGCATTAAAGACTTCTAATAGAAGTTTTTTAATTATTTAATTAATTTTATTGTTATTATTGACATATTCATGTTATTATTAAATTAGTTTTAGTAAATTTAGAAGCTATTAGGAGGTTCCTATGCTGGATAATGCGTTTTTGGTTAAACTTAAAAAAATTGGAATTTACATAGGGATATTTACTATTTTATTCATATTGTTTTTTCTTACATTGAAGTTCACATTACCGTTCGTATTGGGATTTGCCATTGCACTGTCAACAAAAACATTCAATCGATTTTTACAAAAAAGATTAAAGATTTCTTCAGGGGTGTCATCTTTAATCACTACAACAATTGTTTTTTCCGTTTTAGGAGTAATCATAACTCTTACTGTCTATAAGGCTACTTCTGAGACAGCATTGCTATTATCTAAGATACCAAGCATAGATTCTATTTCAAAATATATAGATATGCTTATTAAGGAAATAACAGAGATTATTGGGCAGATTGATCCTTTTGTAGTACAAAAATTATACGAATATTTACAAGCGTTATTAACTCAACTATTTAGTATTTCAATAAAGGTATTGAATACGCTACTATCGTATCTAATTAGTCTCCCGACAGTACTACTAATAGCTGTTATCACCTTTCTGGCTTCATATTTATTTTCAAAAGATCTTAAACTATTTAGCAACAAATTTTATAGCATTTTCTCCAAAGGAGGGGAAACGAAGATGAGATCCATAGTAGAATCTTCTCTTTCAATGACTATAGGATATGCTAAGGCGTATTTGTTGCTGGTGTTTATGGCTTTTATTATTGTATTAATTGGATTTTTACTGTTAGATATTGATTTTGCATTGATATTGAGTATATTATGTGCACTTTTTGATATCCTTCCGATTGTTGGAATGGTAATAATATTTATACCTTTAATTTTATATAGCCTTTTTTTAG
The DNA here is from genome assembly GCA_036844705.1 of Tissierella sp. GTDB lineage: Bacteria > Bacillota > Clostridia > Tissierellales > Tissierellaceae > DAIUFH01. Next base: position 3,461 of record DAIUFH010000066.1, on the reverse strand, counting down.
GAAATACGCTGAAAGCTATTTTGCTTGTTATATTGTTTCTTTTTATTCAAGTTGCAAGGCAGGCTATTGAACCTAAGGTATTGTCTCACACCTTAGATATTCATCCACTACTAATTTTAGCTGCTATATTTATCGGTATCAGTATAAAGGGGGTTTTAGGTATGCTGTATTTTATAGCTTTGCTCGTAGGCTATAAGGTACTAGTAAAAGTAAATGTAATTTAAACAACGTTAAACATATATCAAATAATGAAAATTACATCTAATTTTATCATAATCAAAATACGAGTTTTGCAATCTAATAAGTTAGATAATTATAAATTTTGGCAAAGTAGACTAAGGTTAATATTTGACAATTGTGGGGATTCATCAGCAAAAATGGAATTTCTGGTACTCATATTTTTTGGAGATTGGTAATATATTGTAGCAGGTGTACAAGGTTTTTAAAGTAGAACAATCTACTTTTTAAATAACATAATTAAATAAGGGGGAAAGACAAGAAATGAAAAAGAAAGGTATAATCATTTTGTTGGTATTAACAATGGTTTTATCTACATTTTTAGCAGCCTGTGCTCCAAAGGACGAACCTGTAGCTACTCCAGAACCAGCACCAGTTGAACCAGCTGAACCTGTTGAATCGGATGGACCAATAAAACCTACTAGCCCTACTGGCACGCTTACAATAGGTAATACAACTGAATTATCTGGGGATTGGATTCCATGGTGGCAAAATAATGCTGCAGATTATGACATTTACAATATGATTACTGGATATCCAACTGTTGGTTTAACATTCGATGGAGAGTACACAATCGATGAAACAGTAGTTGCAAAACATGAAGTAGCAGAAAATGAAGATGGTTCCAAAACTCATACATTTACTATCAATGATGGATTAACCTATGCTGACGGTACACCAATTACAGCTAAAGACTATATAACTTCAATTCTATTATGGTCATCAAGTGTAGTTGGACAAATGGGAGCACAAAATACTTATGGAATGTATTTTGATGGCTGGGAAGAATTTGCAAAGGGAACTGCAAAGGAGTTTAAGGGTGTAAGACTTCTTGATGATATGACTTTCTCAGTTACAATTGCTGCTGAAAATCTTCCGTTTTTCTTTGAGCTAGCTCTAATCAAGTCTGTTCCAGCTAAGTTGGATTTCTGGACAGATGAAACTGTAGAAATTAAAGATGACGGTAATGGTGCTTATTTCTCTGACAACTTTACTAAGGAAAACTTTGAGGAAAGACTTAATGAAGCTAGACGTGAAGTTCCTAGACCTTCAAGTGGCGCTTATGCAATAGAAAGCTACGATGAAGCTTCTAAGACAGCTGTTATTAAGGTTAATGATAAATACACAGGTAACTATGAAGGTCAAAAGCCTTTAATAGAAACTATAATATACAAGAAAGTAAACAGTGAAACATCTCTTGATGAATTAGCAACTGGCTCAGTTGACTTTTTGTCCCAGGCAGCTAGTGGTGACGAAATCAACGGCGGTATGGACTTAGTTGACAAGGGTGGTTTTGCTTATTCAGCATATCCACGTTCTGGATTTGGTAGGCTTCTATTCCAATGTGATTTTGGTCCAACTCAGTTTAAAGAAGTTCGTCAGGCTATAGCACACCTACTAGATAGAAATGACTTTGCTAAGGCATTTACAGGTGGATACGGTTCTGTAGTTCATGGACCTTATGGAGAATCAATGTGGTTTTATCAAGAAACTAAGTCGCAATTAAATGAAAAATTAAATCCTTATCCATATAGCTTAGAGGAGGCTGTTAAGCTGCTTGAGCAGGCTGGATTTACATTAGATGCTAATGGAAATCCATATGCTTCAGGTGTACGTTATAAGAAGATGGATGATGGCACTTTAATGCCTTTAATTATAGAATGGGCTTCAACAGAACAAAATACTGTATCTGAATTACTTGTAGTTAAGCTACAGCAAAATCCTGATTTAGCAAAAGCAGGTATACAGCTTAATCAAACTCAAATGACATTTACTGAGCTATTAAACTGGCTATATCGTGATTCTACACAGGGAGATAAATATGGTGTTCCAACATATGGAATGTTTAACTTAGCTATAGGCTATACTCCGGATTATGATATATCACCATATTATACAACTGATGAAGAACTTATAGCACAAGGATATAACGAAAACTATATTAGGGACGAAGAATTAGCTAAGCTTACTAAGGAAATGGTATTAGTTGATCCGGAAGATAGAGATGGATTCAAAGCTAAATTCGTAGCTGCTATGGATAGATGGAATGAATTATTACCGGACGTTCCTCTATATTCAAATATGTATCATGACTTTTATAACGAGAAGCTTAAAGATTATCAGGCTAATGATATAATAGAAAAGGTTGATGCATTAATATATGCATGGGTAGCTGAATAATTAAATATATAGAAAATATAGTTATTTAAAAATAGGGTATGTACATACCCTATTTTCTACATCATAAGTGGAGATTTCATTGGTCAAAAGAGTAATATGTTATTGTCCAATTTCTCTAAAGTGTAAAATATCTAAAAGTAAGGCGGGAATAATATGGCTAAATACATTGCAAAGAGAATTCTTTATATGATTTTTGTATTGTTTATCATGTCTATCTTACTATTCTTTTTATATAATTTAATTCCTGGAGACCCTGCTAGGGCAGAGCTGGAGGGCGTGAAGAACAAGATAACTCCCGAGGAATATCAATACAGGTATGAACAGGCAAGAAAAAGATTAGGCTTAGATGATCCACTTATAGTAAGATATGGAAAATGGGTTAAGGGAGTTGCTGTTGGAGACTTCGGTATGTCCCATATATACAAGCAACCAGTTAGAGATGTCATTAAAGCACCTTTAAAAAATACAATATTTATTAATGTTTTTGCTGTAACAATTGCACTGGCAATAACAATCCCATTAGGGATTTATTGTGCGGTGAAAAGAAATACTTTTTTTGATAAATCTGTACAAGTATTGACTATTGTAGGATATAGTTTGCCTACATTTATTATAGCATTGTTATTTATATTTCTATTCGCAGTGAAATTAGGCTGGTTCCCTGTTAGTGGAATGGTTACGCCAAATTTCAGTGGTACGAGGTGGGAAATATTGAAAGACAAGATATGGCATCTTGCATTACCTTTAGGTGTTATGACAGTAGGTTCACTAGGTGGACTTACACGTTATATAAGAGCTGCTATGGGTGATGCATTGAGCATGGATTATATCAAGACTGCAAGAGCTAAGGGATTAAAGGAAAGAGTTGTAATTTATTCACATGCATGGAGGAATGCATTGTTACCAGTTGTGACGTTATTGATCAGCTGGTTTATGAGTGTATTTTCAGGATCTTTAGTTGTAGAGAGGATGTTCAATCTGAACGGAATGGGTAAGTTTTATATTGATGCATTGGTAAACCAAGACTACAACGTAGCTTTAGC
>DAIUFH010000065.1:0-12734 GCA_036844705.1 Tissierella sp. | reverse complement strand
ATTATGCGTTGTTAAGTATATTTCAATAATTTACGATGAATAATTCAGGTTTAATTATTATATTATTGATACTTGGGTCGTCCATTAGTTCAACAGCTATTAGATATAAAGAGTCCAATGCCTTGAAGCTGCATGTCGATTCAGTCATAGTAGATACGCACAATGATGCTATGTCGAAAATTGTAGATGAAAATACATGGCTTCCTGTCACTAATATAAGATACAACACGAACAATCACATAGATATTCCGAAGATGAGAGCAGGGAATTTAAAGGTTGGATTTTTTGCTGCTTATACATCTGCTTATCATGGGAATTCTAATAGGGCATTAAGCAGAACCCTTGCCTTGTTAAATGCATTATATTGGACTGAGGACAGCAATAGAGATATATTTACCATAACTAAATCTTATGAGGAAATAGAAAGAGCAATACTAGATTGGAAAATAGCTGCAGTACCTTCAATTGAAGGAGCCTATGCTATATCAAATAAGAATGGCATCGAATTATTGAGACAATTCAATGATCTAGGGGTTAAGGCTATAGGATTCACATGGAATTATTCAAATGAATTGGGAGAAGGTGCATATGAAGTATATGTAGATAAAAATGGGAAACCATCAACAGGAGGATTGACAAAACTAGGTGAGGATATTATTGGGGAGATGAACCGACTAGGTATACTTGTCGACGTATCGCATCTAAATGTGGATACATTTTGGGATGTCATAAATATAACTAAAGCACCTATTATTGCATCTCATTCTGGGGTCTATACCATAAAGCCACACCAGAGAAATCTAAATGATGATCAGCTTAAGGCAATTGCTGAAAATGGCGGTGTAGTAGGCATGGTGTTGTATAGAGGCTTTGTTAAGGGAATGGACAATACATATATAAAAGACTTTGTTGACCATATAGATTACGCAGTTAAACTCATAGGAATAGATCATGTAGGACTTGGTTCGGACTTTGATGGTGGAGAAATACCTCTTGATATGGCCGATGTTTCAGAAATGTATAAGATAACAGAGGAGCTTGTTCATAGAGGGTATAGTGAAGAAGATATAAAAAAGATTCTTGGAAGAAATACACTTAGAGTAATAAAGGAAGCAGAAGCCTTAGCTGAAAAACCTAAATCAGCAAAAGATGTAGTGATTACACCTTATATAGAAATGGGTGAAATTGTAACAAAATCAATGCCTAAATTAAGTGCAAAGGTAGAAGGATTAAATATCAATAAATTGAGAATTATAGTTGATGGAATTGCTTATGATCCCATATACGATGAAAAGGATTCAATTGTTTCGCTTCAGCTCAAGGATAAATTAATTGAGAAATTTCATGTTGTAACCTTTGAAGCTACAGATGATGAAGGAGCAATAAAAAGAGAAACGAGAATATTTTGTTTCTGTCATCCCGAGCGTAGTCGAGGGAGATTTGCATTTGACTACGCTTTGTCGAAATGACAGATTAGATTGTTTTTAATTATTTAACTAATTTATTTCCATTAATTTTATTTACCATTACCGCTATTGCAGCATCACCGGTAACATTTGTCGCTGTACCAAAGCTATCTTGAGCAATATATAAGGCAATCATCAGAGAAAGCATTGGCTGTGAAAATCCCAGCATTGATTCTAGTAGTCCGAGAGCAGCCATTACAGCACCACCTGGAACTCCAGGGGCAGCAACCATAGTAATTCCTAGCATTAATATAAATGGTATCATCTGTACAAATGTCATATTTATCCCATTTAACATCATGATAGCAATAGAACAGCATGTCAAAGTGATAGTACTTCCAGACAAATGTATAGTGGCACAAAGTGGAATTACAAAATCTGCAATATCATCCTTGACCCCATTTTTCTTAGTTTGCTCTAGTGTGACCGGAATAGTAGCTGCAGAAGATTGAGTACCTATGGCTGTTAAATAAGCAGGAACCATATTCTTCAATAATCTAAATGGATTTGCTCCTGCATATGTTCCGGCTATTGTAAACTGTATTACAAGAGTTATTAGATGAAGAGCTATTACTATCAAAAATACTCTTGAGAATACTGAAAGTATTGTAACTACCTGACCAGCAAACGTCATATTAGCAAATATACCTGCTATATGGAAAGGAAGTAAAGGAATAATAATTCGTGAAATTAGTAAATCTATGATATTTTGAAACTCATGCATTACCTTTTTTAACGCATCGCCCTTTATAGCAGCTATACCAAGCCCTATAGTAAATGCTATCAATAAAGCTGTCATTACATCAAAGACAGGAGGCATATCAACCGTAAAGAATGGTGCAACCAATGCTTCTTCAGGGTTAGTTGCATCTGTTATTAGACTTCCGGCTTTCAAGAAGCTAGGAAAAAGAGATGTTGCAGTAAAATAAGCAAATGATCCAGCCAGCAACTGTGATACATATGCTATACCTGCAGTAATAGCCAGCAATTTTCCAGCTCCATCACCTAAGTCCCCTATTCCTGGAGCTACGAATCCTACTATTATTAGCGGAATAGCAAAGGAAAGGAAAGCACCAAATATACTATTAAATGTTGCAAATATGCCAACAACCCATTCAGGTAAAAATGCTCCGACTAAAATACCGATAATAATTGCAATTATCAGCCTTGGTAATAAACCTATTTTTTTCATGTGTCATCCCTCCTAAATAAATTAATAGGCTATATAAATGATAGTAACTATCATTTATTTAATTATATCCAAAATAATCTTGCACAAAACATTCCTTTAGTTTTATTATTGTAAAGTAAGTGAAATTTTATTTATTATTTTAAGAATATTTGGATTATAACTGAAAGATTGGCAATAATATCTTATAGGGAGAAGTATAAGTATTATTTAAATATTACCCAGTAATGAAGTTTGAAAATGGTAGTAAAAAAGCTTGGGGTTTAGTAATGCAGTTTGGGGTATTAAAAAAAGGGATGCCTGGGTAGACTTTGTATTTCTCCCTAATTAATGGATCAACTATGGTTGGCCATTTTTTTGTTTAATCACTTATAAAATGGATATATATAAAAGATGGGACTAAGTTTGAATTGGGGGTGCTAAAAAATTAATTAAATTATTTAAATTGGGGTATAAAGTTGATTTATGGCTGAAATTGTTATAATATTTATATGGTGGTTATATTTATTTGGTAAAAAATTAACAATAGGAGGTGGTGGTATGGCAAAAGAAGCTATTGAAGCTATAAAGGCAGCTGAGGATAAAGCAAAAGAAACAGTCAATGATGCTATTCAAGTGTCTAAAGATACACTTCTAGAAGCAGAAAAAAAGGCAGATGAAGAGTACAAGCATATTATAGATTTAGCAAAGACGAAGGCTAAAGAAATTAAGGAAAAAGCTGTTACTGATGGTGAAGAGGCTGCTAAACCTATTATTGAAGAAGGAAGTATAAGAACCAAAGCTTTGTACCAAATGAATCAAGAGAAGTTGGAAGGGGCAGTTAATATCATAATAGAGAGGGTTGTGAACTCAAATGGCGATAGTTAAGATGAGTAAATTTAATCTGTTTGCCTTTAATTCAGATAGGGAAAATCTTCTCCACGAGCTTCAAAAATTCAAATATGTTCATTTTATAAACCTAAATAAAAATGACTCCCTAAAGGAAATTGGCTTAAAAAATGTTGAAGTTCCTGAATCAATTGTAGCTTTAGATGAAGAAATTTCTAAAGTTAAATATGGCATTGAAATATTATCTCACTTTTATGAAAAAGAATCAGGTCTTGGAGCTATGAAGAAGGGTCTTGAAACCTTAAACTTTGATGAGCTTGAAGAAAGGGATTCTAAAATTGATTATATAAATTTATATAACCAGCTCAAGGATTTGAATGATAAGAAGGAAATGTTAATTCAGGATGTTACAAAATTAGGTTCTTCCATAGAGGAGTTAAGTCCCTGGGTTAAATTAAATAGTCCTATTAAGGAATTGAACAAATTTGAAAGCAGTGAAGCACTATTGGGTACCATACCAAAGAAGCTAAAACAGAAATTAGAGACAGAATTGCTAGATACGAATTACACGTATTTTGAAATACTTAGTGAAGATAAGGATAATATTTACGTTCTTGCAATAACTTCTAATTCAGAAGCTGAAACTTTAAATGAAATTTTAAGAAATAATAGTTTTTCAAGTGTAAAGCTATCAGCTGAAGAAGAGCCTTCAACTGAAATTTCTAAGCTTCAAGAGGAGATTCAAATAAAGGAAAATGAAATTAAAGATTTTGAAAATAAGATAAGGCAGTTTTCAGGTGCGCTTCCGGACTTAGAAGTTGAATACGAATATCTTATGAACAAGAAGTTGAGACTTATGGCTTCAGAAAATTTTGTAGCAACCGACAATGTTAACGTTATCCAAGGATATATTCCCGCTGAAATGGAAGATGAATTTGTACAGGCAGTGAAGTTGGCACTAAAGGACAATTATTATATTGAAATTAAGGAAGCGGAACGGGACAATCCGGAAGTACCGATACTTTTGAAAAACTCAAAATTTGTTCAGTCCTTTGAATCTCTAACAGGAATGTATGCATTGCCAAGATATAATGAAATCGACCCTACACCATTCTTAGCACCATTCTATCTTGCATTCTTTGGAATGATGATCGCAGATATAGGTTATGGAATATTGATGTTGATTGGGACATTAGTAGCCCTTAAATACTTTAATCTAACGGATAGTATGAAATCCTTTATGAGATTTTTCCATTATTTAAGCTATTCAGCAATATTTTGGGGTGCAATATATGGTTCCTTCTTTGGAGGAATAATTCCATTGCCTGCTCTTATAAATCCATCGGAGCAATACAACGAGTTATTGATTATATCAATTGCATTTGGTGCAGTTCATTTGTTCTTTGGATTGGGGCTTAAGGCATATTTGAGTATAAGAGAAGGAAATATCAAGGATGCAATTTATGATGTAGGATTCTGGTATATGGCGTTAATTGGTGGTATATTATTTTTAATTTCAATGGTTATGGGAATATCTTCAATTGCTAAAAATATCGGATTAGTTGTTATGATAATAGGTATGGTAGGCATAATATTGACAGGTGGAAGAGATTCGAAGAGTATTGGAGGCAAAGCAGCCGGTGGACTATATAGTCTCTATGGAATCTCCAGCTATGTTGGTGACTTTGTATCATATTCTAGACTGATGGCATTGGGATTGTCAGGTGGTTTTATAGCTTCAGCTATAAATATGATGGTTGATATGCTGTTTGCGAAGGGTATATTGGGCATATTAGGCGGTATTGCTGTATTTTTTATAGGGCAATTATTCAATGTATTTTTAAGTATTTTAAGTGCTTATGTTCATACCATAAGACTGACCTACGTAGAATTTTTTGGGAAATTCTATGAAGGTGGAGGTAAAGGCTTCAATATTTTTAGAAATAAAACGAAATACATTAATTTAAAATAAGTCAGGAGGTATAATAATGAGTTTTGCAGAATTTATGGTTAATTATGGTGGAATTTTCTTCGCTGGATTGGGTGCAGCATTGGCAGTTATCCTATCAGGTTTTGGCTCAGCGAAAGGCGTAGGTTTAGTTGGTGAGGCAGCGGCAGGATTGATGATAGAAGAACCTGAAAAGTTTGGTAAGTCATTGGTTCTTCAATTATTACCAGGTACACAAGGTCTTTATGGTTTTGTTATAGGACTTCTAGTATTAGGAAAGCTTGATGTTAATATGTCTTTGGCAAATGGTATGTATATATTTGCTTCATGTTTACCTGTAGGTTTTGTTGGATGGATATCAGCTATAGCTCAAGGTAGGACTGCAGCAGCAGGTATTAATCTTCTAGCCAAAAATGAAGAACAGTCAACTAAGGGTATTATTTATGCTGTAATGGTAGAGACATATGCATTGTTATCATTCGTTATATCACTAATCCTTGTTAATGCAGTTACATTTTAAAAAATATAAGGATGTGAAGATATGTCAAATTTAGATAATCTAACGCAGAAAATCCTTGATGATGCAAGGGATAAGGCGGAAAAGATACTTAAGGAGTCAGCACAAAAAAATGAAGAGATAGTTAACTCCAAGGTAAACGAAGCTAAAGAAATATCAGACAGGATTATTGAAAAGGCTAATATTGAAGCAAATATGATAACGGATAGAATAATATCAAATGCAGAGTTAAGAGCAAGAGATGAAAAACTAAAGGCTAAGCAGAACTTAATTGAAAAGGTGTTTGCAGAGGCTAAAGACAGGCTTAAAAATATAAATGAAGATGATTATATAAAATTTGTATCTTCAAATATCAAAGCTATTGATTTAAAGGGTACAGAAGAGATTGTAGTTCCTGATAGAATGAAGGGTAAAGTAAGAAATATATTAAATCTTAATGTTTTTGAAAATGAAAGTATAGATTCAGGGTTTTTAATAAGAGATAATGATATTATCATAAATTTTTCATTTGATTCTCTTGTAGATTACTTAAGAGATGAATTGGAAGGTGAAATTGCAAAAGAGTTGTTTAACGAAATGGAGTGATTTCATGGATAGAATGGATTTTATCCAAGGTGTAACAAGAACCAGAGTCCTTGAAAACAGACTCCTTTCAAGGACCAGAATTGACAGGATGATAGATGCTAAGGATATCGATGAGATTTTCAAAATACTTAATGAGACTGAATACTCTAGCAGCCTAGCTGGTGCAACAAGAGGCGAAGAATACGAAAAAATTCTATCCAATGAGTTAAAAAGAGTATATAAGTTGATGAGAGAAATATCTGAGGAGTCAGTTGTAGTTGATTTATTAGCATTAAAATATGATTACCATAATTTAAAGGTTTTAATAAAGGAAAAGATGTTGAACAAGGATTTATCTCACTTATATGTCCCTATTGGATCCTTTGATTTACAAACCCTAAAAAATTCCATTGTAGAAGGAAATCTTAATGATTTACCAGAGGAGTTTGGAAATGCTATAGAAGATGTACTAAGAGATTATGAAACAAATAGAGACCCTCAGAGAATAGATATAATTCTTGATAAGATATATTTTGAACATTTATATGAGATGGCAAAGGATACAAAAGTAGATTTATTTATAAATTATGTTAAAGATATGATTGATTTCCTAAATATTAAATCTGCAATAAGGTTAAAGAATCAGGGCAAGGATGTTAAATTCTTTGAAGATGTTATTTTACCTAATGGAAATATAGATACGGATATTATACTGTATACATTGAATGATAGTATAGATAATATGATTCATAAATTTAGAAATTCAAAAATAAGCTCTGGATTGCTCAAGGGTTTAGAATCCTATAGAAATACTAATCGGCTGTCTGATTTAGAAAAATATATGGACAATTATTTAATGGAGCTTAATAAACCATCGAAATATATCAATTTTGGTCCGGAACCTATTTTTTCATACATTATAGCTAAAGAGACAGAAATAAAAACCTTAAGAATTATTATGGTATCCAAGTTAAATAATCTTTCTCCTGATGTCATAAGAGAAAGGGTGCGTGATTTATATGTTTAAGATTGCTGTAGTAGGAGATAAGGACTCGGTACTTGCATTTAAGGCATTGGGAGTAGACGTATTTACCGTATATGATGGTGATGAAGCTAGAAAAGTAGTGGACACAATTGCCCGAAATAACTATGGTATTATATTTATTACTGAGCAACTAGCAAGCTTAATTCCAGATACCATAGCACGATATGATAAAGAGATAATCCCTGCGGTAATATTAATACCTAGCAATCAAGGAAGTCTAAATATAGGGATGAAAAGGATTAATGAAAATGTCGAAAAGGCCGTAGGATCAAATATTTTATAGAAAGTGAGGGCTTATCTTGAAAGTAGGGAAGATTATAAAGGTATCTGGTCCCCTAGTAGTAGCAGAGGGGATGGATGAAGCCAATGTTTATGACGTTGTAAATGTTTCTAACGATAGATTGATAGGGGAAATAATCGAAATGAGAGGCGATAAGGCTTCTATACAGGTATATGAAGAAACAACAGGTATAGGACCTGGAGATCCCGTTTGGTCACTTGGAGAGCCTTTATCCGTAGAACTAGGACCTGGATTGTTAGAAAATATGTTTGATGGAATTCAAAGGCCTTTGGAAAGTTTAAGGGAAGTAGCAGGTGACTTTCTATCTAGAGGTACAGAAGTAAAATCTCTAGACAGAAATAAAAAATGGTATTTTACACCTATTGTAAAGATTGGAGATATGGTTGTTCAAGGAGATGTAATCGGTACAGTACAAGAAACCCCTGTAGTATTGCATAAGATTATGGTACCTCCAGGAATATCAGGAACAGTCACCGAAATTAAAGAAGGCGAATTTACAATAGTTGATGATATATGTACATTAGATGGAACAAAGAAATTGCAGATGATGCAGAAGTGGCCTGTTAGAAGAGGTAGAGGCTATCAAAGAAAGTTAAATCCTACAGTTCCTCTATTGACTGGTCAAAGAGTTATTGATACATTTTTTCCAGTAGCAAAAGGTGGTACAGCTGCAATACCTGGTCCGTTCGGTTCAGGAAAGACAGTAGTACAGCATCAGCTTGCTAAATGGGCAGACTCTGAAATTGTAGTATATGTTGGTTGTGGAGAACGTGGTAACGAGATGACTGACGTATTAATGGAATTCCCAGAGATAATTGACCCATCTACTGGAGAATCATTGATGAGAAGAACAGTTCTTATTGCGAATACATCCAATATGCCTGTAGCTGCCAGAGAGGCTTCTATATATACAGGTATTACAATTGCAGAATATTTTAGAGATATGGGATATTCTGTTGCCATAATGGCAGACTCCACGTCTAGATGGGCAGAAGCATTGAGAGAAATGTCCGGTAGACTTGAAGAGATGCCCGGCGATGAAGGTTATCCTGCATATCTTGCATCACGTGCTGCAGCATTTTATGAAAGAGCAGGTAAGGTTATATGCTATGGAAGTGACAATAGAGAAGGAGCAGTTACAGTAATTGGAGCAGTTTCTCCTCCTGGAGGGGATATTTCTGAACCGGTATCACAGGCTACTCTTAGAATTGTTAAAGTGTTCTGGGGTCTGGACTATGCACTTTCCTATAAACGACATTTTCCTGCAATTAATTGGTTGGACTCTTATTCACTTTATCAAAGCAGTATAGATAATTGGATGAATGAAAATATAGATTCTGAGTTCTCAAAGCTAAGAATAAGAGCTATGAGTTTATTGCAAGAGGAGCAGGGTCTATTGGAAATAGTTAGACTAGTAGGTAGAGATGCTCTTTCAGAGGAAGACCAATTAAAGTTGGAAGCTACAAAGTCCATAAGAGAAGACTATTTGCAGCAAAATGCATTCCATGATGTTGATACATTTTGCTCATTGGAAAAACAAACTAAGATGTTAAAACTGATAATAAGCTTTTACGATGAAGGCTTAAGAGCATTGAAACAAGGTGTATATCTAAAGGACATTGAAAATATGGACGTTAGGAATAAGATTGCACGTTCAAAATATGTTCCTGAAGAAAATATAAATGATATAGATGAAATTGGTACAGAACTAAAGGAGAGTATAGACAATTTAATAAGCAAGGGAGGTATCCTTGATGCTTAAAGAATATAAAACAGTTACCGAAGTAGTAGGACCCTTAATGGTTGTAGAAGGAGTTGAGGGAGTAAAATACGAGGAACTGGTAGAAATTCAAATACAAAATGGAGAAAAAAGAAGAGGAAGAGTACTTGAAGTTAATGGCAGCAAAGCTGTAGTACAGCTATTTGAAGGGTCTGCAGGAATCAATCTTAAAAACACAAGCGTTAGGTTCCTTGGTAAGCCATTAGAGCTGGGAGTTTCACCTGATATGATAGGCAGAGTATTTGATGGACTTGGCCGACCAAAAGACAATGGACCAAATATTATTCCGGAAAAGAAAGTAGATATAAATGGCGTACCTATGAACCCGGTATCACGAGATTACCCTGACGAATTTATACAAACTGGGATTTCCTGTATTGATGGTTTGAATACCTTGGTTAGAGGACAAAAGCTTCCTATTTTCTCAGGATCTGGTTTACCTCACAACGAAGTAGCAGCTCAGATAGCAAGACAAGCAAATGTACTTGGTACTGAGGAAAAATTCGCAGTAGTATTCACAGCTATGGGTATTACCTTTGAAGAAGCACAATTTTTCATAGATGACTTTACAAAAACAGGTGCAATTGACAGAGCAGTAATGTTTATAAACCTGGCTGATGACCCTGCTATAGAAAGAATTGCAACACCGCGTATGGCTCTTACTTGTGCTGAGTATTTGGCATTTGAAAAGGATATGCACGTTTTGGTTATCATGACTGATATGACAAACTATGCAGAAGCTTTACGTGAAACATCAGCTGCTAGAAAGGAAGTTCCGGGGAGACGTGGATATCCTGGATATTTATATACCGATTTAGCTAATCTATATGAGAGAGCTGGGAGAGTTAGGGGAAGAAAGGGTTCCATAACCCAAATTCCGATACTTACAATGCCAGAGGATGATATAACGCATCCAATACCAGATTTGACAGGATATATAACAGAGGGACAGATTATATTATCCAGAGAACTATATAAGAGAGGATTAGAGCCACCAATAAATGTAGTACCTTCACTTTCCAGACTTAAGGATAAGGGTATAGGAGAAGGCAAGACACGAGAAGATCATGCTGATACAATGAATCAGATTTTTGCTGCTTATACGGCAGGTGGAGAAGCAAGGGAATTGGCTACAATCCTTGGTGAATCAGCTCTTTCAGATGCAGATTTGGCCTTTGCCAAATTCGCAGAAGCCTTTGATAGAGAATATGTAGATCAAGGGTACTACAATAACAGAAGTATAATTGAAACATTAGATTTAGGATGGAAGCTATTGAAGATTGTACCAAGAAGTGAACTTAAGAGAATTAGAGATGAATACCTAGACAAATATTTGCCACTGGACGAAAAAGGGGCTGATTAGATGGCTAAGCTAAATGTTAATCCTACTCGTATGGAGCTCACCACTCTAAAGGGCAGGTTAAAAACAGCCACACGTGGTCATAAGCTCTTAAAAGATAAACAGGATGAGCTTATGAGGAGATTCATCGAGCTAATAAGAAAGAATAAAGACTTACGTCTAGATGTAGAAGAAGAACTTCAAGCATCATTCAAGGAATTTCTTCTTGCAAGTGCAGTGATGTCTCCTGAAATGCTTGAAGAAGCAGTAGCTATTCCAAAGGAAAGTATTACTGTTGATATAAAAAAGAAGAATGTAATGAGTGTAAATGTACCTGTTATGAACTTTATAAGAAAGCTTGAAGGCGATGAAGGGAGTATCTATCCTTATGGATTTGCCCAGACTTCATCTGAACTGGACGATGCCATAGCTAAGCTTTACAGCATCATGCCAAAACTATTGGAATTAGCAGAGGTTGAAAAGGCCTGCCAGCTAATGGCAGATGAAATCGAAAAGACAAGAAGAAGAGTAAATGCATTAGAGTATAGAACAATACCGGACCTTGAAGATACCATAAAGTTTATCAGAATGAAGTTAGATGAAAATGAAAGAAGTACAATTACACGTATAATGAAAGTTAAGGATATTATAAATAAAGAAGGATAAAAAGTAGGCTGATAGAAATTATAAAAACTTTTATCAGCCTTTTAAAATATCAATATAATTAGTTGCACCATGTAGAATTCTGTATATATACACAGTATCATCTATAAACCTGTAAAATACAATATAAGGATTGATTATCACCATTCTAAATCTATAATAATTTAAATGTTTATTATATAAAGGTTTTCCCAATAAGGGGAATTCTTCTAATCTACCTAATTGTTTCATTATGGTATCTAACATATGTTTTGCTGCTTTAGGGTTGTCCAGAAGAATGAAATCAAATATTTTGTCAAGATCATCATAGGCCGCTTTCATAAATGTTACATTATATTTCTTCATTTATTTTCTCCAAGAGTTTATCATGAACTTCCTCTAAAGATAGTGTTTTTTCACCATTAATTCGTTGTTCTTCAGCTATTAATAATTTTTCTTTCAAATCAAGTAATTTTTCTCTTTGTTCATAAACTTCTATGCTCATAACAACCATGTCACCTTCGCCATTTTTTGTTATATATACAGGTTCGGTACTTTCCTTTACTAAATCAGAAATTTGGTTGTAATCATTTCTAAGAGTAGTTGATGATTTTATTATCAATATTAACACCTCCTATTATTATACACTTATTATATAATTATAATGGTAGAATTACAATATAATAGTATAAAATGCAAAAAAATAATCGTTAAGCACATACTCAACGATTATTTTTTTATTTTTGGTGGGCGATATAGGTTTCGAACCTATGACTTTCACCACGTCAAGATGACACTCTACCACTGAGTTAATCGCCCGAATTCTGAAATTGCCTAAATTTATATTAGCATAAGAGATATAGAATATCAATAGTTAATTACAATAACCTCCTGTCATTCTGAGACGGACGTTACTATTCACAGTAGATTTTATACGGTCGTCAGCTAGTGTCATTCTGAACCGCAGGTGAAGAATCTCGGGTTTTACTTCTTAGTTCTTACTTCTTAGTTCTTACTTCTTCGTTCTTAACTCTTAGCTCTTAGTTCTTAACTCTTTATAAGCTAGACCCCAACAATTGTGAACTGTGAATTGTGCATTGTGAATTGCAAATAAT
>DAIUFH010000064.1:0-12886 GCA_036844705.1 Tissierella sp. | reverse complement strand
CTTAACTCTTAGTTCTTAGTCCTTACCTCTTAGTTATTCTTTAACGCTTCTACTCTTTCTGCTTCCCAAATCTTCAAACCCTCTGTGAACTCTTCTGTATTCATAGGAGTTTTCATTACCTTTTGACCTTTATATCTTTCTCGTGATACTCCGAATGGCGAATATTGGGATTCAAATGGATTTAGTCTTGATGCTACATATCCTCCTCCATATGAGCCTCCGCCACCAACTGCATATGGGATTACAAAAGCTTCATTTATAAAGAATGCCTCTGCTTCTGCGAATAATTTAAGTCTATTCTCAATATCTATAAGTTCATCTTTTGCAGCATTAATCATATTTTCATATTTATTCTTTCCATTTGATTCCTTGTAGCCTTCTGCTAAATAAGGGAAATTGTAATTTCCATCTGGTACAAATGGGTCTGTATAGGTTTCAGGATCTGCATAGTCTGGACCCCAGTTACATTCCAAAAAAGCATAGTTTCCATTACGCCTTGTTTCTGATAAAAATCCTGTAGGTGGCCTTGCATCTATGATTATATCTATAAAATCTTTTCCAAGTAGATTTTCTATTTGCTGTTCTATCACCTGTGCACGGTTTGCCCAGTCTGTAGAACCAGTATTATATGGCATCAATACCTTTACAGGGAAAGTAGCTTTACCTTCTAAATCAGACATAGCTTTTCCCTTATATTCAAGAGCTAAGTCTTTGTTAAAGCTGTCTCGATTTGTAATATCAGCCAATGAACCAATTTGTGTATAATCGGTACCATTGTAATCTACAAAATTCTTTGGAGTTATAGTATTTAATAGTCTTTTCTCAGGATTGTATGGCTCCTGTGTCAACATTGCAGCTTTTCTATCAAATCCATGAAACAATGCCTTCCTAAAGTTCAAATTATTAACTGCAACTTTCCAGTTAGCTGGCTCAAAATCCTCAGAAAATTGTGGATCAAAGTTAAAACAATAAAAATATGTGTAATAGCTAGTTCTATATGGTCTTACCAACTTACTTTTCTCAGGGTCTTTCATCCAATCATCAAGAATAGTAGTAGGTATCTCTGCATCATCTATATCTCCACGTAAAAATAACTCAGGAGCAAGCGAGGAAGACTCTTTATTATATATAGCATTCAACTTCTTGATAAATACATTTTCCTTATCCCAATAATTTTCATTTGCTACTAATACTCTTCTTGTTTGCGGTTCATAGGTTTCCATTATATAAGCACCGTTATATAGAAGACTATAGTTATCAACACCAAATTGATCTCCCATTTCCTCCAAGAATTGGCCATTTACTGGCAGGAAGCATACATAAGTAACCATAGATAAGAAATAAGGAACTGGTTTTTCCAATGTATATTGCAGAGTGTATTTATCAACTGCCTTAACCCCTACTTCTGAAAAATCTGTAATCTCCTTATTATAGTATTTTTCTGCATTCTTTAACACACTATAGACTATATTAGCTGAAGAGGACTCATTCTCAGAATTTAATATATACTTGATAGAATCCACAAAATCTTGAGCCACCACCTCTGCATATTCTTCTCCATCAACATCAAACCATTTTACCCCTTCTCTAAGCTTGAATGTCCAAACTATATTGTCATCTGATACAGACCATTCAGTGGCTAGACATGGTTTTACTACACCATATTTATCATAATCAACAAGGGTATCTACTAAATTTGCCGCTACTGCAAATTCATTTGTACTTACAGTTGTCAAGTAATTTATGGTAGTTAATTCTCCAGAATATACATAGCTATATTCCTGTTTATCCGCAACATTATATTCTTCTAGGGGTGTCTCCTCAGATGCTAAAGGTTCATTTGCAGGTGGAGTCTCATCTGCTGGAGTTGTTGCAGGTTCCTTTGGTGAGCATCCTGATAGAATAATTAATAATGCTAATGTAATAGCTAGAAATTTTCTCATAAATAATCCTCCTCGTCTTAGCACAATTTACTTAAGAGCATTTACTTTATTTATGTATATTACATAAGAAGGATAAATATTATCTAATTTACAGTTCGTAGTTCACAATTCATAATTAGAAGATAAATAAAAAACCTAAACCCGAGATTCTTCGCTTTCGCTCAGAATGACAGCTTAGGTGTTGAATGATTCTTTTTAATGTACGTTAAAGTATGTTCCTCCTATAAATTCTCTAAGTATAGAATTAGGTGGAATGGCTTCTTCTATATCTATATCCCTGAAATATTCAAGAAACTTTAGAAGCTTCTTTGCTTCACTATAATATACACTTGAATTGTCGATTCCCTCTAATATTGGAACAATATACTTCTTTAGTACAGCCATCTCATATACAAGAGCAGAGTTGAACATTATATCCGCCTCCTCTTGAAATGGAAATATATACTTTTCTTCTCCAGCTCTTACATTACTCCAAAGTTCAAATGTTTTTAACGGACTGATTCCTCTATATTTGTTGTCCCTGACAATTCTTCTTATCAATCTTGTATCAGTAGTTGGAATACGATTGTGTGAATCGATATTTAACTGTGTCAATGCAGATATATATATCTTATATTTATTTTTCTCAGGAATGTCCTTTGTTAGTCTTGGATTCAATCCATGAATTCCTTCAATAATTATAGGATGATTCTGATCTACTCTGATAATCTTTCCGGATTTTTCACTTTTACCAGTTATAAAATTATATTTTGGCAATTCTATTTCCTTACCTTCAAGAAGACTTACTAAATCCATATTAAAGTCATCTACATTAATTGCCTCTAAAGCTTCAAAGTCATGCGTTCCATCTTCTTTTAAAGGTGTTTTATCTCTATCTATGAAATAATCATCTACTGATATTGAAATAGGTCTTTTCCCATTTACTTTAAGCTGTATTGCAAGTCTTTGAGCAAATGTAGTTTTTCCTGAGGATGATGGACCTGCTATAAGTATTATATTTACATCCTTATTCTCACATATTTCATCGGCAATTTGTCCAATTTTCTTCTCATGCAATGCTTCAGCTATTCTTATGACTTCTCCAATTTCTCCACTATTTGTTTTTTCATTTAAGGATCCTAAATAACCCAAATCCAATATATCAAGCCAATCATTTGATTCCTTAAAGATCTTAGCAAGCTTTTTCTGCTCCTTGAAGTTATCCATATTATAATCATTTTTTAAGCTTGGAAACAGTATTATTACTCCCGGATAATAATACTTTAACTTGAATTCACTTACATATCCTGTTGATGGAGCCAGATATCCGTGAAATGAGTCTATATGATTGCCAATCCTATAGATGCTTACATTTTCTTTGTCTATAGAATTAAATAATCTTACCTTATCTTCATACCCTTCTTTTTTGAACAGCTCTATAGCTTCTTCCTTAGTATATTCAATTCTTTCAATCTCAAAATTTCTTTCTACGATTTCATGCATTTTGTTTTCAATCTCAACCATCTTACTAAAGCTAATTCCTTTGGCATTCTTAGGCTCTACATATAATCCAGGTCCTAGAAAATGCTCTATTGATACATTATCATTGAACAATTCTTTACATGCCATTATAAAAACTGCGGATATTGTTTTAGTATATATTCTATATCCATCCACATCGTGATTATCGAGAAAAGTTATTTCAGTATCTGGGATTACAAGTTTCTTCAGGTTAAATATTTCATTATTTATCCTAGCTCCTAGGTACTTTTTATATTCATTGCCATATACAAGCTTTGACAAATCCTGAAGAGTTGACCATTCTGATACCACATACTCACCATATCCATGAACTATCGTCCTTATCTCATTTAACAAAATACCACTCCTAACCAAATAGATCTTCTTCTATATTCATATATTTTTTATTAATTGGTGCTTCAAAGGATTTTCCATTTAAATATTCTAACGGTTCCCCTAGTCCGTGGAATTCTATCTTATATCCGTGAAGCCACTGATTATCCAAATTATATTCAATATTAAATTTCCTATTTGTGTTCATATCTCCATATTTTCTATCACCAATCAAGGGATATCCCAAAGATGATAAATGTCCTCTAATCTGATGAGTTCGTCCAGTTATTAACTCAATTTCCAGCAAGGAATATTTCTTTGACTTTTTCAACACTTTTACATGGGTTTCTATGTGCTTTGAGCCATCGCTACTCTCCTTGGAAACCCGAACTATATTTCTATCCTCATCTTTATTAAGATATGCCTCTTCCTTGAAATTTCCTGACACTACGCCTTTAACTATTGTTTTATAAAATTTTCGCACACTTTTCATTTTAATGGCAGCATTCATTACCTTAAGACTTTGATAATTTTTCGCTCCTATAATTATTCCTGAGGTATTTCTATCAAGTCTATTACAAATTGAAGGCGTAAATGTCTTCTCCAGTCTTGGTACATATTCGCCCTTCTGTATTAGATAGCTAACCATACTATCAACTATATTGTCCTCAAACTCCCCCTCTCCAGCACCGTGTGATAATATCCCAATTGGTTTATTTATCAATATTATATTATCATCTTCGTAGATTATATTTGGAATAAGTTTAGAGTGATTTTCAGTTTTTACAGCCATAAATTTATCTAATGTTTCATCGGATAGATAAAGCTGTAAAATATCACCTTCAAAGATAATGCTTTCAGGATTTGCCTTGACACCATTTAGCTTGATGTTTTTCTTTCTTAGCATCTTATATATAAATCCTTGCGTAGCATTAGCCAAATATTTTTTTAGAAATCTATCCAATCTCTGATTACTTTCATTTTTATCAATCGTTATTTCTCTCAAAGTTTATTCACCTTTTTCTTAGTCTTATGTTATAATTATAATATATTATTTAATAGCTTTTTACAAATTTAAGTTTTTAAACATTTTGAGGTGATGTAATGGACAAGATTTTAGAAAAAATTAAAGATATAATGTACGATTCGTTTGATTATATAGTAATGTTAGGTATAGTAGTTGTAGTTGTGGCTATTATTGGTTGGAGATTGGACGTGCTATTTACCAAACAGGTTGATGCTGATGTAGCTAAAGACCCTGTTGTTGTAGATGAAAGACCTAGACAAGATGAAAATGATAATGTGAAAAATGGAGAAGAACCAACTGTAAATCCGACAGAGAAACCTACAGAAAGTCCTGAAGAAACACCAGAGGAACCAACTGAAAATCCAGCTGAACAGCCTACAGATCCGGAACCACCACAAAATCCTTCGGGTGAGGAAGTAAGTATCATAATTCCTGCTGGCTCTTTACCAGGAAAAATTGGCTTGATACTTCAAGAAAATGGACTAATTGATAGTAGTAAATCTTTTATAGCCAAGGTCGTAGAGATGAATATGGATACAAAGCTAAAATCCGGTACATTTAAAATTGCTAAGGGAAGCAGTTATGAGGAAATCTTAAATATACTAACAAAATGATAGGTAAGAACTAAGATAAACCCGGGATTCTGAACTGGAACTCAAGATGACATTGATGTCATCCTGAGGTTAGCAGTATAATACCTGCTTTCGAAGGATCTCGGGTTTTGTTTTCAACTCTTAGTTCTTACTTCTTAACTCTTATTTCTTACTTCTTAACTCTTAGTTCTTAGTTCTTACTTCTTAACTCTTATTTCTTACTTCTTAGCTCTTAGCTATGTTTTTAGTATTTTTCATTGATATATTCATCGATTAGAGAAGGCTTTGTTTCCTCTGTAAATACTCCCTCAGCTCTTAAAATATCTAAGAACCATTGAGCCTTTGAGTGAAAAATAGCTTCTTTATATTCTAATAGAACCACTTCAAATAATTTATCCTTTAAGTTTTTCGATTGGCATTTTACAAAATATGCTTCAACACCTTGAAAATTTAAAAATTTAAGTAAGCTTAAAGCTGCTTTGTCCTTCTCGTGATAATAGCTATATCCTTTATTTAAGTAATATACATAATATTTCTGATGCTTTTTAGTGTTTTTTATTTCTTTTGATAAGGAAGTAAAATATTTAGCCATTACATTATAATATTGATAGTTGTACATGCCCTTTTCAAAGCTATCTACCTTTATAAAAGGCTTAATGTTCATTTTTATGACAATATCATAGTTGCTTTCAATAAATTCTCTCTTAGTGATATCACCATTCTTATATTGAACTATTAGTGATGATCTGTCTGCAAAAAAGGATTCGAACAATCCTTTTCGACGATACCTATTAAGATAAGATTCCAAAATACACACCCATTCTAATAATAAATTCTATTAATTACATATTATATCATATATTTATATTTTTAATAATTTTATTTCTTCTTCGGTTAACTCTCTGTATTTACCAGGTTCCAAATTTTCGTCTAATGCAAGTGGACCCATGGATATCCTTTTTAAATATACTACCTTCATATCCAATGCCTGAAACATTCTTTTTACTTGGTGAAATTTTCCCTCTTGGATAGTAAGATGAATTTTTGAAAAAATGCCCGATTCTAGAATCTCAAGCTTTGCTGGTAAAGTTTTATAACCGTCATCCAAGACAATTCCTCTTTTAAAGATATCTATATGCTCATCCTCCACAGTCCCATCAATTTCAGCATAATAAGTTTTATCTACATGTTTTTTAGGAGACAACAACTCATGAGCCAGCTTCCCATCGTTGGATATTAGAAGTAGACCTTCAGTATCTTTATCCAGTCTTCCTACAGGAAATGGTTTATAGATTTGGTGTTCTTGTTCCAATAAATCAATGACTGTTTGTGTTAAAGGATCATCAGTTGACGAAACTAATCCTTGTGGTTTATTCATTAAAAGATAGATATATTCCTTGTAATTTACTTCTTCTCCACGGATGATTATTTCATCTTCATAGGGACTAACTTTAAATTCATTATCATTTACTAATCTGCCGTTAACCTTTACCAGTCCAGACTTAATAAACTTTTTCACATCCTTTCTGCTTCCATAACCCATATTTGCCAAAACCTTATCCAGTCTCTCTACTTTCGCCATTTAAATACCTCCATTAATATATTCTATCCTATTGGCAAATGTTTTAAAAGAATAAAATAATTATTTTTATCCAAACTAAACATGTGACACATATACCATTATGAAAGGAGACAATAAAATGGAACATAATAATAACGAAGCATTAGATGGCGTTAAATGCGTTGTTGAGTCATGTGTATACAATAAAGCCGGCAAAGAATGTACTGCTAAATCCATATTAGTTGAACCAAAAAATGCTGATTCATCAGACGATACTGACTGTTCAACATTCAGACCATTATCATAAAGAGAAGGAGTCCTCATGGACCCCTTTTCTTTATGCCTCTATTTCTATACAGCTTTCTCTTAAATCTTCCGGTATTTGATCAAGTGTATAATCAACATTTAAGTAGAATTCAACTTCATATTTTTTACAAATTTTCTTTAACGAATTATATAAATAAACTAAATCTTCTAAATTCAATTTCGTTACCTTATATATACCATCAACATATATCTTTTCTAAATCATAATCCATTGATAAAAGGCCACACAAAAAGCCATAGAAAGATTCAACATTCAATATATTGAATTCCATGGCATTTATCAGACGAACGTTATAATTTAAACTGAATATATGATTGTCATCAACATCAACAAAAACTATGTTTCCATTTCCCTCCTTGATATCCTTGTTAGCTTTGTCAATTAACCATTTAGTCTTTCCTACACCTTTTCCACCTAAAATGAACTTAACCATGATTAACCACCTAACCTTTCTTTTATTTAATAATTAAATAAACATTCCTAGAGATTGTGCAACGCTTTCCCATTTAAATAATCAAACTTGCTTCCTTGGTATCTATCTTCACTAATCATCTTTGCAACTATTTCATCCCTAATCTTCCACCAAGATTCATGCCAATTGACAAACAAGGAATTTTCCTCAGGTGCTCTTCCCATAATCCTTTGAACAACTATTTTAGGGTCAAGGTATTCTAAAAATGTTATTACTCTATATATATACGCATCTTTAGAAATTATTTCTATTTCACCTTTTTTATATTCTTCGCCCATCTCAGTTCCATCTATGATATATAGGCTATGTAGCTTGACCTCATCTACACCTAAGGCTGAGAGTATCTTGGCATTTTCTACTGTATCTAATGTATCATCCCAAGGAAGATTCAATATTATATGGGTACATATTCTTAAATTATGGCGTTTAATTCTCATCACAGCATCAATAAATTCAGCTAAAGTATGACCTCTGTTAATTTTTTCAAGACTGTGATAGTTAACACTTTGAAGTCCTAACTCTATTATTACATCTATACCCATATTATACATTAATTCAACAAGAAAATCCAAATATTTATCATTTATACAGTCAGGTCTTGTTGAAATTGATATTGCAACTATATCCTCCATTATGGCATCATTGACATAGCGTTTGAAATCTTCTAAAGGCATATATGTGTTCGAAAAATTTTGGAAATAAGCTATAAATTTATTAGCATTATACTTTTCTCTTATGTACTTCATATTTTTACTAATCTGCTCTTTTACACTTAGGCAATCAGATAAGTTTTCGTGAGAGCCCCCTTCCTCACCGCAAAATGTACAGCCGCCCTTCCCTAGCAATCCATCTCTGTTTGGACAGGTCAGCGGTAATTTTATAGGCAGTTTATATACCTTTTCGCCATATTTATTTTGAAGATATTTAGAATACGTATTATAAACAGTAATATCCAAAATCTCACCTCACTAATGAATTATTTGCTGAAGCGTAGTGTAATGTGATGGAGTATCTTAGACTACGATCAAGATGACAAAGCTAAAGTTTTTTATATATTTAATATTTTTTTTAGTTCAAATGCGACTCCTGAGTTTTCATTATCCCTTTCAGAAATAATATCTGCAACTTCCTTAATTAATGAGCTACCATTTTTCATGGCTACCCCTAAACCAGAATTTACAATCATTTCAATATCATTATTGTCGTCTCCAAATGCAATTATTTCCTCAGGTCTTATACCCTTTGAATTTGAATATTCTACAATACTCTTCCATTTACTCCCTTGGGGATTCATTACCTCAAACATTGCCTCTGCCATATCTATTTTCTCCAAAAGGTGGGAATTATATCTATTTGGAAATCTTTTATTTATTTCAAAAGAAAACTCATTCAACATGGCTTTCTTACCAGGATATACAATGGCTAAAGCTCTATCTATATCATAAATAGAATCATCTGATATCTTTTTAAATCTATTGTCATTTTTAGTAAGATATGCTTTGTATTTTGCTTGGCTATAGTCATCTTCTATTATCATGTCTATTTTATCAAGGTAATAATCAACATGTATAATTGGATGAAGATCATAGGATTTTCCCAATAACAAAACGTTTTTGAAATCAGCTTTATTTATAAACTTGGAAAAAATGACCTTATCATCTTTAGAGCTTCTCAAGATATTGCCATTGTTAGCAAGTATAGTCATGGGTCTTTTTATACTATTTATCAATCCCTTAGCTAAATAATATCCTCTACCTGTAGCTATTACTACCTCATATCCTTTATCAATGACTTTATTTATCACCTCAAGGTTCTCAGATGAAATTTCTTTATTTCTATTTAACAATGTCCCATCAAGATCCAGTGCTATCAGTTTAAACAATTTTATCTACCTCATGAATTTTATAAAAAGTACCCTGCATTATTTGCAAAGTACTTTTCTATTTTAATTATTCTTCATCTTCGAATTCGTCATCATATTCTTCAGAATCATCTTCATCTGAATATAGAGCATAAAATGCCTCAGAAACAAGGTCAAATTCTTCTTCATCTTCAATTGCCTGAAGATCGAATTCATCATTTTCTAACTCCTTATATCCATATAACAGCACTTCCTCTTCTCCCATAGGCAGCAATGCAATATATCCTTTATCCTCAACTTCAAATATGCCTATTACTTCACATTCTAATTCAGAATCATCTTCTAAAGTTAAATATACTATATCCATTTCTTCGTGGTCATGGTCGTGATTGCAGTTTTCATCATGTACATGTTTATCGTTCATAATCATTCTCCTTTTTTACATCAATATTTAAGTATTATTGTTTATATCTATAGTACCCAATTATGTAGGATAACACAAGATATTTATTGAATATTTTCCAAAACTTTTAATAGCAATTCATAGACTCTTTCCGTTGAAGAAATACTAACCTTCTCCCCAGGAGCATGAACGCCATACAAATTTGGTCCAAATGAAACCATATCTATTTCACCAAATTTATCTTTGAACAATCCACATTCAAGTCCTGCATGAATTGCCTCAACCCTCAATTCCTTATTATATAATTCCATATAGGAATCTTTAAATACTTCTCTAATATATGAATCCTTATTGAATTCCCATGCTGGATATGCACTGGTACTTTTCCATTCACAATCCAAACTTTTCGCAACTAATCTTATTTGTTGAGCAATATTTTTCTTCAAACTATCAACAGAGCTTCGGATAGCACACTCTATAGTTACCGCATCATCAAGAGTTTTTAATACACCAAGATTATTTGAACTTTCAACAAGGCCTTCAATATCTTGACTCATGGATTGAACACCTGTAGGGATTAGCATCAATGCAGTAATTATTTTATTTTTTACATCTTTAGAAAAGGCTTTAGCTTGTGCTTCTGCATCCTCAAGTGTTATGGATACATTCTTATCACTTGTTGATAGCTCAGATTTTATAGTTTTATCCATTTCAGCTATTATCGACTTAGCTTTATCTACATCTTTTTTGTCTAAAAGAATTTTTGCTATGGCAAATCTCGGAATAGCATTAGATTTTGACCCACCTTCTACAAAAGTCAATGAAAGGTCTATTTCTTCATTTAATCTATTTAATACTCTACCAAGAATCCTATTGGAGTTTCCTCTACCCTTATCTATTTCCATACCTGAGTGTCCACCCAAAAGACCACTTACTTTTAATGTAAATGAATCCTTATCATTTACATTTACATTTACATAAGAATATGGAATTGAAACTATATTTCTTTCTCCACCTGCACAACTAACTAATATGGTACCCTCTTCTTCGGAATCTATATTTATTAATATCCTTCCATCTATATGTTTTGCATCCAACTTATTTGCACCTATTAGACCTGTTTCTTCACTAGTCGTTATAAGTAATTCCAATGGAGGATGCGGTATATCAGTAGATTCCATTAGTGCTAATCCCATGGCAACTGCTATTCCATTGTCTCCGCCTAGAGTAGTATCCTTGGCTACTATGAAATCATCTTCTACTGTTATTTCAATTGGATCACATGAAAAATCATGGGAAACATCATCTGATTTTTCACATACCATGTCCATATGTCCCTGCAATACTACTGTTGGCCTGTTTTCGTAGCCTTTTGTTCCCGGTTTCTTTATAACTATATTTAATACTTCATCCTGGATTACCTTAAGTCCCAGTTTTTCGCCTACACTCTTTAGATAATCGCTTACTCTTTGTTCTTCATTAGAGCATCTAGGAATTTTAGTCAACTCTTCGAAGTAATAAAAAACTCTTTCAGGCTTTAGTCCATCTAATTTACCCATTTTTATCATCCTTTCTTTCGGTAGGTCACAGACCTCCTATTTATTTTGCCATCCGAGCGCAGTCGAAGAATCTCAGGTTTATACCTCGTTCGAAATGACAGATTCGTCTATTACAGTCTTAGTAATGTTTCCAAATATATCTATTGTATTTACATATAATGGTACCTCTATATTATCAGCATCAATATAAATATTTGTACCAATCCTATCCTTATGTCTTGTTTTAAAATCTTCATATATTACTTTTCTTCTATTTTTAGTTGTTATACTTATATAGTCGATAAGATATAATGAATCCTCATTCAATATATTTTCTACAAGCTCTCTATTCTTTTTATTGAACTTAAATGATTCTATATCGAGATTATATTTTTCTATATACAGACAGATTTTATATTTATCATTATCAATTACTTTATCACAATTTATAATTATATTTCCACATATTTTTTCTTCTGTAAAATTAACTTTTTGATAATTAACTATATCCATCTGTCCAAGTCTTTTCATTATTGTTAAAATAGATGAATTTCCTTTATCTGAACCTATCCATCTTCTGTTATGCTTCTGTGCTACAGCTAAAGTAGTACCACTGCCTGCGTAAAAATCACCTATTATAGAATTTTCATTTGATGAAGATAGAATGATTCTTTCAAGGAGTGCTTCTGGCTTTTGGGTATCATATCCAACTCTTTCACAAGATGTTCTTCCTACCATATCTATCTGCCATACATCCTTTAAATTCACAAGGGTATACCAGCCCAAAGCATCTTCATACTCCATTACTCCCTTAAATCTATAAGGTTTATATCCTCTGTTATATGATTTCTCTTTCTGTGGGTTGAAAATATATTCTTTAGTTTTCGTATATACCAAAATATTATCATGTTTCCTAGAAAAATATCTATTACTTGTACCACCGGATTTATATGCCCAAATGACTTCATTAAGAAAATTATCAACTCCAAAGATGTAATCCATTATTACCTTTATATAATGTACCGTTCTAAAATCAATATGTACATAAATAGTACCTTTGTCTGAAAGCAGCTCTTTCATTAGCATAAGTCTAACAGTCAGCTCTTCTAAATATTCTCCTAAGCCACCTTTCCATAGATCCTCATATGCTTTATATTCTAAAACTTCCTTCTTTCCTTTGAATACTATCTCTACACGTTTATTGTAGCTACTTTTTGTGAAGAATGGCGGATCAATGTATATTAAATCTAGATTCCCTCCATAACCCCTATTGATAAGATCTACCATAGAATCAATGTTGTCACTATGGTATAGAACATTAGGATTGA
>DAIUFH010000063.1:0-13026 GCA_036844705.1 Tissierella sp. | reverse complement strand
CTATTCTATGACTATAACAGCTCCATTTTCTAAATCCATCCACTCATATAGAAATTTTGCATGGCTCGTATAGTTTCTGACACACATGCTAGACCTTGGGAATGTTCCAATAGTATGAAGATATTCTACATTTCCCGGATCTATCCTTTCGCCATTTTGCTCTAGAAATTCTACTGGTACTCCATGTATATATGCTCCTCCTGTAAACCTTATTGCAAAAGGAGCATATCCAGCTATTTCATCTGTTCCCTTTTGCGCATACAGAAATCTATCCTTTTTTTCGATTGCCTTGTAGCTACCTAAGGTTGTTTCATAGGAATGTTGCCCTGGTAATCCCGTAGTTGAAAGAGTATATGATATGAGGCTTAAGCCATTATCTACCACTTCAAATGCTGCCTGGTTCTGCTGTTTTCTATCTATAACTACAACATTTGTTAATCTATTTAGTTTTTCGTCTTTATTAATATATTGTTTAGGCACAAAAAAATCTGAACCAAATGTTGGAACATATACATGATAAAACTCATCAGTTTCATCGAGTATTCTCACTAATATTCCATCTGGAATATATCTAAACTCGCTACTAGTACTATCCTCGATATAAGCAGGTGCACTGTGAAATGACCTATATCCATATTCATCTACTTCATCATTGTTTTTATTTGGCGGTGCTCCGTTATAATTTTTGTAATTGCTGATGAAATTAAGTCCCCCTTCTGATAATTCTTGTATAAGGTCAATTACAGCATTCTGCATCTCTTCGTATCTAAATCGTCTTGCAATACCTGCTGATGAATGCACATATCCTGTTTTTAATTCTTTCCCTTTTAGAAATAGAACTCTATACCATATATTTGAGCTTTCTACCTCTTCCCCTTGAACACGCTCTACAAGTGAAACCTTTTCAAGATAATTCATATTTTGTATTATTGCACTATTTTGCGAGGGTTTTTCTTTTATACCATAACCATTTTCATTTGTTATAAGAAAATAATTAAAGCCTAGATCATAAAATTTATATTGCACATTATTACTGATTCCTTCGGGTAATGTGGAACTATACTTTTCTAATATAGTAACTCCACTGGTTTCATCAGCAGTCAATACTTGTGTCCCTAATTTCTTGCTAAAATCAGCTAATATATTTGCATGAACTATGTCAGTAAGCCTTTCGTCATCTGATAAATTGTATCCATTGATATTTTCAGCTACATCATCTTTATTAATATTGGTTAAATCAACTACCTTTTTAGGAACCTCCACAGGTGGCTGTTCCTTAACTATTTGATTGTTGCAGCCTGCCAATAAAAAAATTACTAAAAAAGTTATTAACAAAGTATATTTTCTATTCATAAACAACCTCTTTTCTTATTATTACTTTTACATTTTGTAGTAGCTCTATGAAGCTTATGAATATTACTTAATAAGTAATATTTCTTTACCTTATTAGTATATCTTTCTCAAAATTTCATTCATTATGTATTTTTCGGATTTGAAACCAATACATGCAAATATTGACAGTTTACATAATGGACAGGCTTATATATAATAGCCTATATTGCATACTTAAATAACTGCTAATCCCAGGAGCCCTTTTATCCGAATTCATGGATAACTTCAGAAGTTCAAACTAGGAAGGAGTGTATGGCAATGAACAATAAAAGAATATTATCATTATTATTAATATTGGTGTTGATAATGGCACCTACAATTGGTGCATTTGCTAGTGAAGGTTATACAACTTTGAAATTTACAAGTAAAGGAAATGAGGTTTCAAGAATTCAACAGACTTTAAAGAACCAGGGATATTATAGCGGTTCAATAGATGGAATCTATGGTAAACTTACTGAAAATGCTGTAACCAATTTTCAGAAGGCCAATGGATTAACTATAGATGGGATTGCAGGTAATCAAACTCAAACTGCACTAAATAAAAATGTTACAGTTTCAAGAGGGACAAGCACTTCAAGGACAAGTATTGGTCAAGATGATTTATACTGGTTGGCAAGAATTATTGAAGCTGAAGCTGGTGCAGAGTCTTATCAAGGTAAAATAGCAGTTGGAAATGTGATTCTTAACAGGGTTAAGTCCAAAGAGTTTCCAAATACCATATATAATGTAATCTTTGAATACTATAAGGGTATTCCACAATTTAGTCCAGTAGCTGAAGGAACTATTTACAATACTCCGTCTCAGCAAAGTATGCAAGCAGCAAAGGATGCAGCAAATGGTTCAAGACCAGTTGGAGATGCAACATATTTCTTTAATCCAAATAAAGCAGCAGGATCATGGATTGTAAGTAACAAGACCTATGTTACAAAAATAGGGGGACATACTTTTTATAAATAAAGGCAAAATAATCAGGAGTTGAATCCCAATTTATATGGGATTCAACTCCTGTACTATATCTTTTATCCGAAAGTAATTATAACCTTAAACATATCTCCGTCTATATCCACCTTGAAATCTCCCCCGCATACCTTAGTGAAGCTTTCAGCTATAGATAAGCCAAGTCCACTTCCTTCAGTTGTCCTAGACTGATCACCTCTATTAAATCTCTGCAATATTTCATTTGCAGTAAAATCCATTTCATAGTCTGCAGTATTTTTTACTGTTGCTATCGCTTTTCCATTTTGTTCTTCAAGCTCTACATATATACGTGTACCTTTTAGAGAATATTTCAGTGCATTGTCCAGTATATTTTGAAACACCCTATAAAGTTTTTTACCATCAGATACTATATTTACTGGATTTTCAGGGAATTTTGTCTTTATCTGAAGACCGGATTTTTCTATATCATCCTCCATATCACCCAATGTCTGTGCTATAAGTCTTTTTATATCAAGTGTTTCAAAATCCAGATTTATATCTCCGCTAGTACTCTTGGCTAAATCGAATAAATCTGCAACTATATTTTTCAATCTATCGGATTTTTCAGCTAGTATATTTACATAATCCCTTGCACTATCCGATAAATCCTCTTCCTTAGATAATAAGTCCACATAGCTGATTATAGATGTCAATGGAGTTTTCAGATCATGTGATACATTTGTAATTAAATCTATTTTCATTCTTTCAGATTTCATTTGCTCCTCCAGGCTTTCGTTAAAACCCTTATTTATCTCCTCAAAAGTAATATTGTTATATTTAATATACCAATATATAACTAATGCCTCAAGAATTGGCGGTATCAGTATCAATGGAGGTATCAATATAAAAAGGAAAGTAAAGAATACCAATGCGGCACTTGCTACAATAAATATTATTTGTCTTTGGTATAATGACTTGGTCAACGGAAACTTAGAAAATCTGCTTCCATCAAAGAAGCTCTTTATGAACTCACTTATACTATGAAAAACTCTATAGGTTATACTGTGCTTAATAAATCTTCTTGCTTTAATTTTACGTACTATAGATAATAGCAATACTCCACAAAGAGCTGTAACTATAGCTGTTACTGCTCCGGCAAATATCATGTTATAAATCTGATTGATACTCAATGAAGAATTGTTGATACCTCCATAAAAAGGAAGATGAGCCATTATACCAAACCACAAAACAAATAATGGTATAAAACCTGCTATCAATATCTCCGAATATATTCTATCAACCCGTGATAGATGCAATTCATCGTCCTGAGTCTTTCTTCCAGTTACAATGATTAGGTATACAATTAATATTAGTGCAACAACAATGCTTGCTATAGATATAATTGCTATAGGAATCAATTTAGCTCTGCCAGCTTCCCATATGTTTTGTTGCTCCTCAATATATTCGTATGGAAACGCAATATATACCGTCATATTCTCATCTGCAGGATAGCTATATACAATAGAAGGATTTGTGCTTTCGCCAAGGGTTATTACTCCTTTTTCATATGCAAAGAATGCATCCTTATGACTTGCAAAAAACTCTTTGGTATATATTTTACTATTAGTATTTTCCATGCCATCTGTCTTTATATAATATAAATAATCTAAATCATTCGGAATATGTCTAGGAAAATCATTAATAAAATCATACGTCTGATGAATTGCATAATTAAACTCATTCACAAATTCAGTCTGACTATCCTTATATTCCTTAACTAACAATGACTCAGGATTTATATCTAAGTAGCTAACATAAATTAGTTGTATAAGTACAGTAGTTATTAATGCCACTACCATAATAAATGCTATAAATTTTGTTAAAGAATACTTACTAATATTTCTCAATTTTGTAACCAATACCCCACACCACCTTCAAATATTTAGGCTCTTTAGGATTTATTTCGATTTTTTCCCTGATACGTCTTATATGGACCATTACTGTATTTTCTACAGAATAAGCCGGCTCTTCCCAAACTCGTTCGTAGATTTGTTCTGCAGAAAAAACCACACCAACATTTGTCATTAGAAGATCCATTATCTTATATTCAGTAGGTGTTAGCTTGACTGGTTCGCCATCTACAACAAGCTGTTTAGAATCCTTGTCTAGACAAAGGCCTCCTACCAATATCTGAGATGAATGAATTGAGTTTGCCATATCACCGAGATGCATATATCTTCTAAGCTGACTCTTTACTCTGGCAACTAGTTCCTGAGGATTAAATGGTTTAGTTATATAATCATCAGCACCCATAGATAATCCAAGTATCTTGTCACTATCCTCGGATTTTGCAGATAGTATGATAATCGGGATATTTTTCTTCTCCCGAACCTTTAATGTAGTTGAAAGTCCATCTAGCTTAGGCATCATTACATCAAGAAGTATTAACTGAATGTTATTTAATACCAATGCATCCAATGCCTCCAACCCATTATACGCTTTTACTACTTCATACCCTTCTAATGTCAGCAGCTTATCTATTGCATTGGCTATTTCCTTATCATCATCTACAACAAGTATTCTTGCAGTATCCATCACGTACCTCCTTACTATAGCCTATATATTAATATTAAATTATCAATCTTTCAATGTAGTAGACAAAAATCTTACGAAATTCTTACGATTTACACAAATAGAGGATGGTATAAACCATCCTCTTTAATTATAAAATTAATATCTATTAGTGTGTACTTTGGAAAAATCTAGAGAACCTTCATCATACGGATCTTTATGTTCATCTTTATATCCTATAGCCAAGATACTCAAAACACCATAATTGTCTGGTATATTTAGTACCCTTCTAACCTCTTCTTCAGAGCTTCTTCCTTCTACAAAACGATTCCTAATCTGAATCCATACAGATCCAAGGCCTAGATTTTCTGCAGCTATATGCATTAAAGTCATTGCAATTGAAGCATCCTCAACCCATACATCACTTTTTTCACTATCTGCTATTACAGCTATTGCACATGTTGCTGTATTCAAGCTGTCTACACCTTTACCTTTACATTTTTTCAATTTTTTAATAGTATCTTTATCCTCAACTACTACGAATTCCACAGGTCTTTTGTTCTTTGATGAAGGAGCTAATAAACCTGCTTTTAATATTTGTTCTATTGTTTCTTTACTTATTTGTTTGTCCTTAAACTGTCTTATTGACCTTCTAGTTTTTAATAAATCCAATAATTCATATTGCATAGCCAACCCCTCCTATATAATTTTAATCGTTATCTTATATAAGATATTTTACTATATATTATATAAGATTGCAAAAGAGGCATCTTCTGATACTTCCAACCAATTAACTGACTATCTTATAGTAGGTTCTAGCTGTTAGAGAATATACTATTGCATAGAAAAAGGCAAAAACAAGGATTGTAACAGCAGTACATATAGCAAATAGAGATATATTTGATAGATTGAATATTGAGAGCATCTTAGTTATTATATTGAATGCAAAAGCAATGTGTATTATAGCTGTAACAAGTGGTAGGAAAAATACTGTCAACACCTGACTATGAATCGACTTCTTAATTTCGGTATGACTCATTCCCACCTTTTGCATTATTTCAAATCTATCCTTATCATCAAAACCCTCTGCAATTTGCTTGTAATAGATTATAAGAACTGTAGCCATTATAAATAAAAGACCTATAAACAACCCAAGGAAAAACAATCCTCCATAGAGAGTATAGAATTCTGTCCTAGAGATTTCCGCACCTTCAACCCTTAGACCTAAATCCAAATTGTTTACAGCATTTCGCAATGAAGTAGTTAAATTAATTTGGGTTTCACTGTCAGCATCCACGTCAAATCCATAATAAAATGAAAGCTCCGGCATATCTTTTTCTACTTCTAATGCCTTATAGACTTGCTGTATCCCCTCCAGACTATCTACAACTATAAAATAGCTATTGGATAAAACTGACCCATTATCTTCGTATTTAAATGAACTAAGCCTTTCTTTTATGTTTAACTCATAATCGTTCAGTGATATTGTATCTCCGATTATCTTCCCATGTAACTCATAAACAAGGACCTCTTCCTTTTCTAATGACGCATTTTTATTCTCCATTTGATTGTAATCATCAAGCGTCATAAATTCCAATATTGCACCATTTTTATTTGAATAATTTTCCTCATTCATCAATATAAAATTGGCATCATCTTGAAGTGTTAAGAAACTTATATCTCTAAGTCTATCAATATTTTCCTTATGAAAATTGGCTTTTGTTGTTTGCTCATTAATAATACCTTCTATCTTTTCTGCTTCTATATCAGAAATATCCGAGCCACTTACTATTATGTTACTTGGATATCGGGTTCTTAAGACATCCTCCATACCTACATACAATGAGACCGTGGTAGAAAGTGTAACGATAACTGCAGTGGATAGTATACAGATATTTGCCAATCCTGCAGCATTTTGTTTCATACGATAGATCATTCCGGATACTGATATAAAGTGATTTGTTTTATAATAATAATTCTTATTTTTACGAAGGTATTTTAGTAACGCTATGCTTCCTGCATTAAACAAATTATAAGTTCCTAAAATTACAAACATAACTGCAACAAAAAAATTAGTTAGTGCTTCTAAAGGTGACTTAGTTGTTAAAGCTAGATAATATCCTATGCCTAAACTTATCACCCCAACAACAGCAGAAAGATACTTTGTCTTTGGTTCCTTTTCGCCTACATTTCCACCTCTCAATAGCTCAATTGGATTAGACATATGAATTTGAAGTATATTATATACAAGGTTTACTATAAAGATTGCACTAAAAAGTCCAATAGTAATCACTACAGCATTTATAGATATTTCAAATCCAAATACTACATTGAAGTTTATCAGTTTAAAAAGGAGCAATGCCATTAGCTTACTAAGTACTATTCCACCTAAAATTCCTACAGCAAGGCTAATTATTGAAATAAACAGGGTTTCTAAGAACATAATCTTTGCAATATGTCTTTTCTCCATACCAAGTATATTAAATAATCCAAATTCCTTCTTTCTTTGCTTGATTAAAAAACTATTGGTGTAAAATAAAAATATGACAGCAAATATTCCTGTAATAATAGTTCCTAAAAATAATAGGTATCTTAGAGTTGCGCTGTCACTTACATTTCCCAAATCCTTTGCATTTGTCAAATAGCACATATTATAAAACATCATGATTGTCCCGACACAGGTCAATATATAAGGTATATAATTCTTTAAGTTTTTCTTTATATTGTTAAATGCCAGTTTTGTATAAAATGACTTACTCATCTCTAGCACCACCAGTAGCTATCATTGTAAGGGTATCTGAAATTTTCTGATACATTTCATAGTTTGAATTAGATGCTTTATATAGTTGATGAAATACTTCACCATCTCTAATAAATAAAACCCTTTTAGCATTACTAGCTGCTTTTGTACTATGTGTTACCATCAAAATTGTTTGTCCTTCTTGATTAATTTGGGAAAATATTTTGAGCAATCCTTCCGAAGCTCTCGAATCTAATGCCCCTGTAGGCTCATCTGCAAGAATTAGTTGTGGTTCTGTAATCAAAGCTCTTGCTATGGCTGTTCTTTGTTTTTGACCACCGGAAACTTCATAGGGAAACTTCATAAGAATGTCTACTATTTCAAGGCTCTTTGCAATCGGATTCAATCTATTGCTCATTTCTTCATATGTTTTACCCATCAATACAAGGGGCAAAAAAATGTTATCTTGAATTGAAAAGGTATCAAGTAAATTAAAATCTTGGAATACAAATCCCAAATTATCTCTTCTGAAAGAGGATATTTCCTTTTCATTAATTGACAATATGCTCTTTCCATTTAACTGTACATCACCTTTTGTAGGTTTATCCAGAGCTGCTAAAATATTTAGCAAAGTTGTTTTCCCTGAGCCTGACTCTCCCATGATTGCAATATATTCACCCTTCTCCACAGTAAAGGATACATTTGAAAGTGCCTGAACAGGAGTACCACTAAATCGTGTATTATATATTTTCTTTAAGTTTTTTACTTCTAAAAGCGACATATTTATTACCTCCAATAATGTTTGTTCCTGTTCATTATAGCAATAAGAGAAAATGCTTGCCATTTCTTTGGCTTACATTTTCTCCTCTAATCTTACATTTTAGTAAGTTTAATCACTAACATCAATATCAATTTTATCTAAACCTATTTTTATCTTAGTTCCTTTATCGACTTCTGATTCAATAGAAATTGTATGTGATAAATTATTTAGAATTCGTTTACATAAAAATAGACCTATGCCAGTTGATTTCTTATCTAAACGGCCATTAAATCCTGTAAATCCCTTTTCGAATATACGAGGCAAATCCTCTTTTTCTATTCCTATACCTGTATCCTCAATGACTAAAGTATCGGGTAGCTTGTCATCCATATATATCGAGATTTCACCACTATTGGTATACTTAAGTGAATTAGATAAAATCTGCTCAATGACAAATACCAACCATTTTTCATCTGTAAGTACATTGCAATTAAGCTCTTCATAATTTAATTTAATCTTCTTTCGTATAAAAAGCTTAGAATATTTTCTTACTGCCTGTTTTACTATACTATCCAGAGAATAGGTCTTTATATGCATATCTGAGTTCAAGGATTCCGTTTTTAAATAATGTAATACCATTTCAACATACTGTTCTATTTTGAAAAGCTGTTCTAGCAGCTCATTATTTGTACTGGAATTTTCCGATTGCAAAATCAGCCTCATAGCCGCTATTGGGGTTTTTATCTGATGTGCCCAAATAGTATAATAATCCATCATGTCACTAAGAGCACGTTCGTTTTCATTTATAATATTCAGTCTATCATTTGCGATAGCATCTATTATTTCCTGATATTTACTGATAATTAAATCATTTGAATCCGGAAATCTAAAATTATTAAGTATAATATTGTTCTTTAACTCATTGAGCCTTGTATATTTCTTGTAAAAAGATATAAATTCAATTATTCCAACTACAATCGTAAATAATCCTATCAACAAAGCTACATATAAAACCGATTCCAATGGAAGTGAATATAATGAAAATACAATTAAGATAATACATGTGGAAATTATGATGAAAATTATAGATCTCAATTTCTGCTTTATATACGATAAAAATACATTCATATTATTCCACCATATATCCAATACCCTTTTTAGTTTTTATAAAGTCATTTTGCCCAAGCTCCGTTAGCTTTCTGCGCAAGCGATTTATATTAACCGTTAAGGTATTGTCATCTACAAAATTATCATTTTCCCATAGTCGCTGCATTAATTCTTCACGGGTTACTACCATTCCTACATTCTCCATAAGAATTTGCAAAATCTTATAGTCATTTTTAGTCATCTCTATTTTTTTGTCCTCATAAGTCAAAGTTGTATCGCTTAGATTCAGCAGAACTCCATTGTGTTCGATAAAATTTAATTGTCCCTGAAAAGAATATGTACGCCTTATGAGAGCTCCAATTTTTGCTGTAATTACATCCAAATCAAATGGTTTTGCAATAAAATCGTCCCCACCCATATTCATAGCCATAACAATGTTCATATTATCATCAGCCGATGAAATAAAAATGATGGGGACCTTGGAAATTTTGCGTATCTCTGTACACCAATAAAATCCATTATAATAAGGCAGCATTATATCCAATAATATTAGCTGTGGCTCGAATTGTATAACTTGATCAGTTATATTTTTAAAATCGCTAATATATTTAACATCATAATCCCATCTCTTCAGATAATCTTTCATGGTTTTTGCAATGGTAATATCGTCTTCTACAATCATTATCTTATACATTATTTTCCTCCAAAGGGTAACAAATTATTATATAGCCATATTAAAATTATTCTCCCTATTGTTATTTTAATACAACTGAATAAAAAGGCAATTATAAACTCAAAGTTAAGACTCTCCCATTAACC
The DNA here is from genome assembly GCA_036844705.1 of Tissierella sp. GTDB lineage: Bacteria > Bacillota > Clostridia > Tissierellales > Tissierellaceae > DAIUFH01. The sequence continues at coordinate 2,719 of DAIUFH010000063.1, read as the reverse complement.
ATGAATATCTGAAGATTCTTCGTTATAGTATCTTTTAGTATAAAGCAATATTGCCGTCTGTACGAGATTCAGTCCCAGCTGCATATGCTCCATTATCTAATTTTAGGATGATTTGTCCACGACCAAAGATAATATTATCAGGAGCAATTGTTATTTCATGTCCTTTTGAAATAAGTCCTAGAGTAATATTGTTATCGAAAGTATTTTCTACAACAAATTGTTTTTCTTTCATCCATTGCCAGCGGGGACAATCCAGTGCCATCTGTGGATTTAGGTTAAAGTCAATTAAATTACTAATTACTTGAACATGTCCTTGAGGTTGCATATACCCACCCATAACACCAAATACTCCTACACAATTATCGTCCTTCATCAACAAGCCGGGGATTATTGTATGATAAGTTCTTTTATGTGGTGCTAAACAGTTAATATGGTTTTCATCAAGTTTAAAATCTGCACCTCTATTTTGTAATGAAATACCTGTATCCTTTACAACAATTCCACTTCCAAATCCCATATAATTGGATTGAATCATTGAAACCATATTTCCATCTTTATCCGCACTGCAGAAATATACAGTTCCGCTTTGATATGGATTATCTTCAGTAAATATTTGCGCTTTTTCAGTAATCTGTTTATATCTCTTTTGTCCATAAGCAGGTCTTAGCAAATCTTTATGATTAATAGTCATCATTTTAGGATCAGTGATATAATGTATTCCATCTGCAAACCCAATCTTCATTGCTTCAAACACATTATGATAATATTCAGTATTGCGCTCAGTTACATTGTAGTTGTTCAAGACATTTAATGCCATAAGTGCAACCATTCCCTGTCCACTTGGAGGCAACTCTACTACATCGTAACCCCTATAATTAATAGAAAGAGGTTCAACCCAAGATGTTTCAAAATCTTCTAAGTCCTTTTTTCTAATATATCCACCATGACATATGGAATCTTCTTCTATCTTGTCTGCTAATTCACCATGATAAAATTCATCCCCATTGCTCTCTCCTATCAACTTTAATGTTTTAGCATGGTTAGGTAATTTTATTATTTGGAACGCTTCTGGTGCCCTCCCATCGAAGGTATATGTTCTAAACCACTCTTCAAATTCTAATTTATTACCATAAAGAATTAAATTGCGGTTAAATGCTTTCTCCCACATCTTAGCTACATTTGCAGCCACCGGAAATCCGTTTTGAGCGTAATCAATAGCTGGTTGCAAGCATTCTAACAATGTTAGATTACCAAATCTTTTACTCAAACTAGCCCACCCTTTTGGTGCACCTGGTACTAATACAGGAGTCCATCCATGTACAGGCATTGTGTCGTTATTTATCTTTACTTTCTCCAAACTTAATTCATAAGGAGAATACCCATTGGAATTCATCCCGTATAAATGATTATTTATCCAAACAATAGCAAAATTATCCCCACCTATTCCATTAGCTGTAGGTTCTACTACAGTTAGACAAGCAGCAGTGGCAATTGCAGCATCAACTGCATTTCCACCCTTTTTTAACATATCTAATCCAGCTTGTGATGCTAATGCATTAGAAGCACATACGACCCCATTTTTAGCACTTAGTGTTATTCTATTTGAAGTATAAGGCTGATTATTTGCATCAAAATTCATAAGTATTCCCCTCTTTATATAGGTGGCAAGCCACCATATGTTCATTTTCAAAATTTATTAATTTAGGTTTAACTTTCTTGCACACATCAATACATTTTGTGCATCTCGTATGGAATGGACACCCTGAAGGCACATTAATTGGACTAGGTACTTCGCCTTCAATTATTTGTTCATTGATCTCTTCTCCAATAGGACGGAGTCTTGGAACCGATGCCAATAATGATTGAGTATATGGATGCAATGGATTCTTAAATATTTTTTCTGATGAACCGTATTCAAAATTATTTCCTAAATACATAACCATAATTCTGTCACAAAAATGCTTTACTACGCCCAAATCATGAGTTATGAAAAAATATGTTAAATCATATTGATCATGCAACTCATTTAATAAAGTCAATATCTGAGCTTGTACAGAAACATCTAGTGCCGAAACAGATTCATCCAGTACCATGAAGCTTGGTTTAAGAGCCAATGCTTTTGCTATACCTACTCTTTGTTTTTGACCACCTGATAGAGTATTAGGATAGCTATAATAATATTCTTCTTTTAATCCAACCTGTCTTAGTAATTCAAGAACTAATTTCTTACGTGCATTTTTATCATAATCAGTGTGTATTATAAATGCTTCTTCGACAGCCTCTCCAATTGTCATTCTAGGGTCTAATGATGCAGCCGGATCCTGGAAAATCATTTGCATATCCCTGCGTTGCTGTCGCATTTCTTTTTTATTCAATTTAGTTAAATTAATTCCGTAAATTCTATGCCTGTCAAGCCGATCCTGATAGCGAGTAAACTGTGCTCGCTCATTGATAGGTAAAATATTTTTCCCTTTGTAATTATCAGCTTCTAGTAGATATTCTTGTCTATTGTTTTGGCACTCTTGGATTTTTTTAATTAGGTCTTGATTTTCGTCTTTTATTTTATTAATTTTTTTATCATCAGTTGCACTGACTAAAGTTTCTTTATTTTTATATAACGCTTGTCTTAATTTAAAAGCTCTCTCGACTTCTTCTGAAGCCTTCAAATATAGCCTTTTTACTTCTTCAATCTCTTTAACGAGTATTAAAGAACCGCAAA
>DAIUFH010000062.1:0-13033 GCA_036844705.1 Tissierella sp. | reverse complement strand
CTTCGCGTTGCTCAGAATGACATAAAGTAGACTCAGGGTGACACATTTTTTGTCATCCTGAGTCAATAGTATATTACTGCTTACGGAGGATTACATCCTCTTGTCATCCTGAGATGGGCAGGATTAACCTCTCTTACGAAGGATCTCGGGTTTTTTAATTTATATATTGTCCGTCATTAAGTATAAGGAGAAAATGTTCCTCCAACATCTCCAGAATATTCTTGGCTTCATTTATTGATTGACTAAGATCCTTCCGAATCTCTTTTACCTTTGTTTCATTCTTTAACAGTTCTTCTTTATTAAATGGGAAGTTTTCCTTAAACTCATCAATTTCCTCTAAGTATTTTTTTATTGTATCCTCAAAATAATAAATCTGTGAGGAAATTTCTTCATTTGAACAATCCTCCATTCTAGTCATATTGATGGATTCGTCATACGCAAGCTTATATATGATTTTCAGATATATCAGGTTCACATTTTCATAAGCGATATTTGCTTTATTCCATAAGTTCTTTTGCAATTCCGACAAATTAAAATTGATACTAGGGTGAATGAGTCGAATGGTTTTTTTATAATATTTTTTTAGCTCAAGGAATTCTTCATCCGACATTTTGTTCATGTCTAAAAAATATCTTGAAAACTGTATTTCTTTATCCTTTAATTTTAACAATTCCTCAAAGTCTTCAAATTCTCTCTTAACTTCAGATTCTATATGATATAGATTAAAAGGTATATTTGATTCTAAAGCTAAATTCACTAGTTCAATCCTTCGCATTGTCTCTCCAAGCCTTAAATCAAGCTCATATAATTCGAATTCTAAAAAACCTATCTTTTCTATATATTCCGATTTTAAATAAAAAAATTTGTGTTTTATAAGACTCTCTTTCTCCTCAATTATGTTAATCAGCTGATTCTTAAGCTTTTTACATTTTTTTAGTAACTCATTATAGTTATATTGAGTAGTAGAGTCATCCATTAAAACACCTCCATTAAATATGCTGATTTCTCCACAAATTGTAATATCTAATAGCGTTTTTTCTAACCTTTTCAAGTTCTTCTTCAGTTACCTGTCTTACAACTTTTCCTGGTGAACCCATAACCAAAGAGTTAGGTGGAATAACCTTACCTTGAGTAATTAATGTAGCTGCACCGATTATACAATTATCTCCAATCTCAGCCCTATTTAATATTATGGAACCCATTCCAATCAAACAGTTATTACCTATTTTACATCCATGAACTATTGCATTATGACCAACCACCGTATAATCACCTACAATAGCAGGTATATTGGTTTCATTGTGAACTGTTGCATTGTCCTGAATGTTTGAATATTTACCTATGATAATTGGAGCGATATCTCCTCTGGCTACTGCACTATACCATATACTGGAGCCCTCTCCGACTGTAACATCACCTAAAACCGAAGCATTCTCTGCAACAAAAGCATCCTTATCTATATTTGGCTTAATGCCCTTCAATTCTTTAATCATTAAAAATTCCCCTCACAATCATAATTATATTAGTATTAGGTTTATTATACTACAAAATTAGTAGAAAATAACAAATTGCTTCATATATACACCAACTTATATGTTTTCTTAAAGATTTTAGAGGTATAATTTGAATAAAAATGAATAAAAGACTAAGAATAAATTTATGATGCTTAAGGGAGTTTTATAATGCACTATATTGTATATGATTTAGAATTTAACCAAGATTTCTCCTCATTTCAGGGAGATTTAAATAGTAGAAATCAATATCCTTTTGAAATAATCCAAATCGGAGCTATAAAACTGGATATTAATTTTAAAACAGTAGGTAGTTTTAATAGATTGATAAAACCAGCAATGTATTCAAGAATCAGTCCATTTATAACTAAATTAACAGGATTAAAAACAGAACAGCTATTAGATGAAAAGTCTTTTCCAGAAGTTTTTACTGATTTTAGGGATTTTATTGATGATGAAAAATCCGTACTTTGTATATGGGGAATGGCTGATATAAGAGAGCTCTATAGAAATGCATTTTACCATATGCTAGATGTAAAGCTTATTCCTAAAATGTATATAAATATTCAATCAAGTATGGCAAAATATCTAGGTATGTCCTCTAAAAAACTGATCAAATTGCAGAATGCAGTGGAATCTCTTAAGATTCCTGTAACAAAGGAATTTCACAACGCACTATATGATGCTTTTTATACAGCTGAGGTGTTTAAAAGAATATTTAATCCTTTAATTCAGCCTAAAGTTTATAATCCAAATTATATTAAAGTAAGACCTAGAAAGAAAAAAGTTGAAGTGGATTATGATGGTTTGCTAAAACAATTTGAGAAAATGTACAAGAGAAGTATGACAAAGGAAGAGCAAGAAATTATTCGCCTGGCATACATAATGGGAAAGACACAGCAATTTGTAAAAAATGAAAAGCTGTAGAAAAGCCACATCCTCATTGGCTCATTACCAATAAAATGTGGCTTATAATTTGGTGCGGGTAATGGGACTTGAACCCATACGTCAATGACATACGCCTCTGAAACGCACCTGTCTGCCAATTCCAGCACACCCGCAAGTATTAATTTACCTTATTAGATTAACACAAATCTTGGATTTTTTCAATTGTTTTCTTAGTCTTTTCCAAGGGAACAATATTTTCTCTACAGAATATACTAATAAAGAATTCTAAAACAAGTGGGTGATTCTGTGGAGGTTGAAAGGTATAGAAAAATACAATTTGTTCAGTTAATTATCATAATTCTAAATTTAACTGCATCAATATCCAAAATGATTGTTGGTTATACAATTAAATCAATTTCCATGACTGCTGATGGATTACACTCCATGACAGATGGACTCAACAATGTAGTAGGTATGGTAGGAATATATTTTGCATTCCAACCTATTGATAAAAAGCATCCATATGGTCATCGAAAATTTGAGACAATGACTACATTATTTATAGCAGCATTTCTTATAATTACAGCATATAGTGTACTCAAAGGCGTATATAACAGAATTAATAATCCTATCGCTCCTTCAGTCAATACATTAAGCTTTTTAGTAATGATTCTTACAATATTAATCAATATCTTTGTTACTGTATTTGAGAGAAAACGAGGAAGAGAATTGAAAAGTGAGTTCTTAATAGCGGACTCACAGCATACATTAAGTGATGTTTTTGTCTCCATATCCGTAATGGGGACATTGCTGGCAACAAAACTTGGATATCTATTAGTTGATATTGTAGTATCCGCATTTATCGCCTTTATCATTTTAAAAGCAGCCTTAGAAATTATAAAAACCAGTGCCAATATATTATGTGATGCAGTGGCATTGGATCCTGAAGATATTTCCGATTTTGTATGTGAGTTCGATGATGTATATTCATGTCATAAAATCAGGTCCAGAGGCTTGTCTGATGACATTCATCTTGATTTACATGTCGTAGCAAAAGAAGGTTTATCTCTGGACGCAGCTCATATGCTGATCCACAATATTGATAATGCCCTAAGGCAGAGATTTCCAGGTGTTACTGATGTTAATGTTCACGTGGATCCATATAAATATTACTTAAATAAAATAAACAATTACAAATATTAGAAACTACTGAAAAGTACTTCTCAGTAGTTTCTTTTATTATTTGTTTTTGAAATTTCTTGGTCTATGTTTTTTAGGTACTTTACTATAGTCTACAGCCCTCTTGTCCGTCTTTTTTTCCTTATTTTTTTCTATTCTTCTCGTTGGTTTTTCCTTTGATTCCATTTTCTTAGGCTTCAAATTTGCCTTTATTTTTCTGTCTATCATTGCAAGAGAATCTGAATCCCTTGGAGTTACAAGAGTGACTGCCATTCCTATATTCCCTATACGTCCTGTACGTCCTATCCTATGAATATAGCTATCTACATCATCAGGTATATCATAATTAATTACATGGGTAACCCCTTCTACGTCTATACCTCTGGCAGCTATATCTGTAGAAACTAAAATCTGCAGTTTAGCACTTCTAAAATTCTTCATTACTCTTTCTCTTTTAGCCTGAGATAAGTCTCCATGAAGTTCATCGGAATTATATCCTCTTGAAAGAAGCTCTGTATTCAATTCCATGACCTTTCTCTTTGTACGACAAAATACAATTGCAAGATATGGTCTGAATTCATCTATCAACTGACATAATGTATCTACCTTTTTCCTATCAGTTGTCTCTATTACTACCTGTTTGATTTCATCTAAGGTTACATTTTTGCTTTCTATTTCAATTTGTAACGGATCTCTCATAAATCTCTTTGAAAGCTTTCTTACTTCATTTGAAATTGTAGCTGAGAAAAGCATGGTTTGACGAGATTTTGGAGTCTTTGATACAATATCCTCAATATCCTCTAAAAATCCCATATTTAACATTTCATCCGCTTCATCAAGTACTAGCGCTTTTAGTTTTCCTAAGTCTATATTTTCTCTTCTAATATGATCCAATAGTCTCCCTGGAGTTGCTATTACTAAATGAATACCATTTTTAAGCTTATGCAACTGTGCTTCTACATCCTGACCACCATAAGCAGCTAATATATTTATATTTTTAGCAGCAGTTAGTTTCTTTGCTTCACTTGTAATTTGGATTGCCAATTCTCTGGTAGGGGTAATTATCAATCCTTGTACATAATTTTTATTTTCTTCAATTTTATCCATTAATGGCAGTAAAAATGCAAGTGTCTTTCCAGTTCCTGTCTGAGACTGCGCAACTACATCTCTCCCTTTGACTAAATCTGGAATCGCCTTTTCCTGTATCTTAGTAGGATCTTTTATTCCATTCTTATTAAGTATATCTGCCAATTCATTGCTAATACCTAAATTACTAAATCTGTTTCCCAAAAGTATCTACTCCTCTTTATTACTAATATATTTATTATACCAATATTCAAGCTTTCTATATCATTTACCTCGTCTTAAGTATCAGAAGAAATTGCCCACCTCGTTATAATAACATATATATCCAATTTAAGTATATAGCAATCTAAAATAATAGTTATAAGTTACTACTAATCACAGTTAACCACAGTTAACCACAGCAGATAAAGAAAAATGATAGGTGTCTACCAAACTATCCTATCATTTTTTAAAAAAACATATTTAATTTTTTAAAATCCTAATTACAATCTCTTTCTACTCTTATTATATCACAAAATAAAAGAAATAAACATTAATTATAAATTATTTTAAGGAAGTGTATATATGCTTGTATTTTGGGTTGCAATCGCAGCAATTATATCTATGTTAATCGGAGCAATTTTTAGCATAAGAATAATGACAAAAAGATAGTTAATAAAAAAGCGGTCACTATTAATTAATCCTCTTCTATCATTTCACTACGTAAATATTTTTCTATCATTTCACTTGACACGAATGCTTTAATATGCGATAATTAAAAAAATTTAATATCGGTGCCTTTAATTCAGTCCAGAGAGGCTGACAAGGAGAAATGAAGATGGTGTATTATAGTTACTCCCTGTCAATTTTATGATAGGGAGTTTTTTGATACACAAGGTACTGGTAAATGAAAATTAAGGAGGATATTTATGTCAAACAATCAACAAGATCACGATTTTTCATTGCAGGCAGTACCAGCAGAAAGCAAGCGAGGCTTTTGGTCCATGTTTGTCGTTATGCTAGGGTTCACATTCTTCTCAGCAAGTATGCTAGCAGGTGGAACTCTTGGAGCATCTTTAAATTTTAAAGATTTTATAATAACAGTATTAGTTGGTAACTTGATACTAGGAGTGTACTGCAGTTTATTAGCATATATCAGCTCAAGTACATCCCTATCAACACATATGTTAGCTAGATATTCCTTTGGTGAAAAAGGCTCATATTTAGCATCCTTTATTCTTTCAATTACACAAATTGGCTGGTTCGGTGTAGGAGTAGCCATGTTTGCCCTTCCTGTTCAAAAGATAACAGGTATTAATCTATATTTATTGATTGGAATTACAGGTATACTTATGACTAGTTCGGCTTATTTTGGAATTAAAACCTTAACAATTCTAAGCATCATAGCAGTACCTTCAATTGCAATACTAGGAAGTCTTTCAGTTCACAAAGCTATAAGCTCTGTAGGAGGAATAGCTCAACTGTCACAAATTGCCCCTGTAAATCAAATGTCCATAGGAGCAGCCCTCAGTGTTTGCGTAGGTTCATTTATAAGCGGTGGAACACTTACACCAGATTTTATACGCTTCGCAAAAAATAAAAAAATTGCAGTATCAACAACTATGATAGCCTTTTTTATTGGTAACTCAAGTATGTTTACATTTGGGGCAGTTGGAGCTGCAGTAGTAGGGAAAGCAGATGTATCAGAAGTAATGTTTGCACAAGGTCTGATAATACCCGCTATAATAGTTCTTGGCTTTAATATCTGGACAACTAATGACAATGCAATATATGCATCAGGCTTGGGTTTTTCAAATATTACTAAACTTCCTAAGAATAAATTGGTACTATTCAATGGAGCAGTAGGTACAATTGGAGCTTTATATTTATATAACAACTTTGTAGGCTGGCTGAATTTGCTAAACTCAATAATCCCGCCAATTGGTGCAGTCATTATAGCGGACTTCTTCTTTGTAAATAGAGAGAAATACAAAACCTTTGATAAGGAAAATTTTGAAAATGTAAATATAAATGCAATACTTGCCTGGATAATTGGTGTTATAGCTTCAAAATTTATTCCAGGTATACCTCCTATTAATGGAGTAATCGTCTCAGCGCTTGTATTCGTTATAATGAGTAAAATATTTAACCCAAAAGCATTTATAGAAAAAAACAAACAAAAGGTAGGTGAACATATTGCTAATTAAAAATGTTATTTTGAGAAACAAAGAAGGTTTATATGATATATTGATTAAGAATAGTAAAATAGTTAAAATCGATAAATCAATAACTAAAGATGATGAAGAAATTATAGATGGTAAGGGTGGACTTGCACTACCACCCTTTATCGAACCACATGTCCACCTTGATTCAACATTGACAGCCGGTGAACCAAGATGGAATATAAGCGGTACACTATTTGAAGGAATTCAATGCTGGTCTGAAAGAAAGCCGATGCTTTCTAAAGAAGATGTCAAAAAAAGAGCAAAGAAAACTCTGACATGGCAAATTGCAAATGGAATTCAATATGTAAGAACTCATGTAGATATTACAGACCCTGAATTGACAGCTCTAAAGGCAATGATTGAATTAAGGGAAGAGATGAAGGATTATATAACTATTCAAATAGTAGCTTTCCCTCAGGAGGGTATCTTATCATATCCAAATAGCTACGAATTAATGGATGAAGCTTTAAAGCTAGGGGCAGATGTTGTAGGAGCTATACCTCACTTCGAATTCACTAGAGAATACGGTGTTAGTTCAATTGAAATAGCCTATGAATTGGCTAAGAAATACAATAAATTGATAGATGTACACTGTGATGAAATCGATGATGAACAATCAAGATTTATAGAAGTAGTTGCAGCTTTAGCCTATGAAAATAACATGGGAGACAAAGTGACTGCAAGTCATACTACAGCTATGCATTCATACAATAATGCTTATGCTTATAAGCTATTTAGATTATTAAAGCTATCAAATATAAACTTCGTAGCAAATCCTTTAGTAAATATACATCTGCAGGGAAGATTTGACACATATCCAAAGAGAAGAGGAATTACCAGAGTCAAGGAACTTCTTGAAGCAGGTTTGAATGTCTGCTTTGGTCACGATGATATATTTGACCCATGGTATCCATTAGGTACAGGAAACATGCTGCAGGTTCTTCATATGGGTCTTCATATATGTCAAATGATGGGCTACGATGATATAAATGAATCTATAGATTTGATTACCAGCAATAGTGCAAGAACCTTAAATATTCAAGAGGAATATGGAATCGAAGAGGGTAAAAGAGCTAATCTAATTATCCTTCCTGCTGAAAATGGATATGATGCCATAAGAAGACAGACTCCAATACTATATTCCATAAGAGATGGTAAAGTACTAGCAAAGACGGAACCTTCAATTACTACTATAAATATTGACAATAAAGAAATGAATATCACCTTTAAAAAATAGTAAATCCCCTTTTCCTGCTGAATAAATGTAGGAAAAGGGGATTTTTCAAATTTATAAGAAGTGTTATGTTAGAAAATTTGTATCTGTGGTATCATAATAAGGTGAATATACAATATTAGGAGAAATTATGATGAATGATTATGTTTGTGCAATAGGTGGTGTAAATATAGATATAAGCGGTACACCATCTTCCATATTGAATCCAAATGACTCGAATCCTGGGAAAGTAACTACTTCAATGGGTGGAGTTGCAAGGAATATTGCTGAAAATTTGAGTAGAATTGGTGTTAATGTAGAATTTATTTCAGTTTTTGGCGATGATCATTATGCTAAAGAAATAGAGTCAAGCTGTAAGAAACTAAATATTAGCACCCAATTCTCTAAAAAAATAGCAAATGGAGGAACATCTATATATCTTTGTATAAACGATGAGCATGGAGAGATGCAGCTGGCTATTTCTGATATGGACATATATAAACATCTTACTCCAGAATTCTTAGGTAAAAGACTTGAAGTAATCAATAGTTCCAAAGCTTGCATATTAGATACCAATATCCCAAAAGAAACACTGGAATACTTAGTTTCTAATGTAAAGGTACCTATATTTGTGGACACAGTGTCTGTAAAGAAAACAGAGAAGCTCAAGAATTGTCTATACAATATTTATGCATTAAAGCCTAATATTCGTGAAGCCGAAATATTATCAGATATTATTATCAAAGATGGAGATGATTTAGCCCAAGCTGCAAATATCATAATTAATAAAGGTGTAAAAAGATTATTTATTTCTTTAGGTGCTGATGGAGTATATTATACTGATGGCGAAAATGAAGGCATCCTCCCTTCTATTACAGATGAGATAATAAATACCACAGGAGCAGGAGACAGCTTTTTAGCAGGTACTATATGGGCATATCTAAAGAATTTTGATGTAGAAGGATGTGCTAAAGCCGGTCTGTCAGCATCATATATCTGCGTTAAATCATATAAAACTGTTAGTGAAGATATGTCAGAAGAAAATATTTTAAAATTAATTGAAAGTAAATGGAGGTAATTAAATGAAAAAATATTTGAATATATCATTAGAAGTTCAACAAGCCTTGAAGGAAAATAAACCAGTAGTTGCGTTAGAATCCACTATAATTTCACATGGAATGCCTTATCCGAAGAATGTTGAAACAGCATTACAAGTAGAAGAAATAGTAAGAGAAAATGGTGCTGTTCCTGCTACAATTGCTATTATTGGTGGAAAATTAAGTGTAGGGATTTCCCATGAGGAAATAGATTATTTAGGAAAAAAAGGATTAGATGTAACTAAAGCAAGCAGAAGAGATATCCCTATACTAGTGTCAAGGGGTGAAGATGGTGCTACAACTGTTGCTGCAACTATGATAATAGCTAATATGGCTGGAATAAAACTATTTGCAACCGGAGGAATTGGAGGAGTTCATAGAGGTGCAGAAACTACTATGGATATCTCGGCAGATTTAGAGGAACTATCCAATACAAACGTTACAGTTATATGTGCAGGTGCAAAATCTATATTGGATTTAGGTCTTACTCTTGAATATCTTGAAACTAAGGGTGTGCCAGTCATCGGATATCAGACTGAAGAACTACCAGCTTTCTATACTAGGGAAAGCGGCTTTAAAGTAAATTACAAAATGGATACTCCATTAGAAATTGCCAAGGCTTTAAAGTCTAAATCAGATTTAGGATTAAAAGGAGCAATGCTTATAGCTAATCCTATACCAGAGAAATATTCAATGGATAAAGATGTAATCAATAAAGCTATTGATGATGCTGTAATTGAAGCAAATAATCTCGGCGTAAAGGGAAAAGATATAACTCCATTTTTACTTGATAAGATTCAAAAAATCACTGCTGGCAAAAGCCTTGAGGCTAATATTCAGTTAGTTTACAACAACGTTAGGCTAGGATCTCAAATAGCTAGTGAGCTATGTAAGTTATAATAAATCATTAGAACTATCGAAACCACCTGAAAATCCACCATTTATTTGGATGACAAAATCTCCGAAAATAAAAATCCATTGGGGACAGTCCCCAATGGATTTTTATTTTCTAAAGAGAAGTATTACTTGAACCTAATACATCTTTAATCTTATGTTGTACCATTCCTTTTATTGCTTCTCTTGCAGGTCCCAAATATTTTCTAGGATCAAAATCCGATGGATTTTCTACTAAATGTCTTCTGACCGCTGCTGTCATTGCAAGTCTTAAATCCGTATCTATATTTATTTTACAAACACCTGATTTTGTAGCTCTTCTTAGCATTTCCTCAGGTACTCCCTGTGCCCCTGGGATATTTCCACCATATTGATTACATAAAGCAACGAATTCAGGCAATACTGTAGAAGCACCATGTAATACCAATGGGAAGCCTTGCAGTTTATTAGTTATTATATCTAGTCTTTCAAAGTCTAATCTAGGCTCACCTTTAAATTTATACGCACCGTGACTAGTTCCTATAGCTATGGCTAATGAGTCGATTCCTGTTCTTTCAACAAATTCAACAGCCTGATCAGGGTCTGTGTAAGTTGCATCCTCTGCTTTTACGTTCACTGCATCCTCTACTCCAGCAAGTTTTCCAAGTTCAGCTTCTACTACAACACCATGGGCATGAGCATATTCTACTGCTTCTTTAGTACGTCTGATATTTTCCTCGAATGGATAATGTGAAGCATCAATCATTACTGATGTAAATCCATCATCAACACATTTCTTACAAATATCAAAATCTTCACCATGATCAAGATGTAGTACTATTTCCAGTCCGCTATCCTCTACTGCAGCCTCTACTAATTTCTTTAAATAAATAGGGCTTGCATATTTCCTTGCGCCAGCAGATACTTGAAGTATTAATGCTGATTTTTCTTCCTTAGCCGCTTCAATGATTCCCTGGATAATCTCCATATTGTTTACATTAAACGCACCTATGGCATATCCACCATCATAAGCCTTTTTAAACATTTCTGTAGATGTAACTAAAGCCATTTATTTATACCTCCTCATTATAGTATATCTCAAGCTCTATATCACTATAACTATATATTACCTACATTATAATCAATATTAAACAAAATGGCAATGCAGAGGTATTGATTTGAATAAAACCCGAGATTCCTTGAAATCATGATTAGCTTAACTTCTCAATTTAATTAGTTGAATTAAGAACCATATATCCATACAATATTTCTAGACGAAAAAAATCTGGTATTAAGAGGATTTTAGTCGTCGAATATTGTAGAAGGGAGGTGATATCATGGTAAATTTAGTACGGCAGATCGAAGAAAAGCAAAACGTCATCAATGAGCTTATGAAAACAGATTATCGTTCAAGCTATGACAAAATTGTTTTACTAAGCCAGGAATTGGACAAACTAATCGTACGACAGATGAAGATTTCGCTAATGAAGAAAGCGGAGAAGACTTAGACACAATAATGAGCAGTAAGGAAAAACGCCTAAAAGTTTTTAGGCGTTTTTCTACTAGGTATAAGTTAGTTGTGGCTTATCTACCATAGTTAATTTATTTAAGTTTCAATGAAATAGAATCGGATTCTTGAGATACGGCAATATCTTGTTTTTCTATATTTCCATCACTATATTTTACATTTACACTTATTATAATATCATCAGCTATTATGTAATTACCATCATGAGGAATAGCAATTGCATATTCATATTTACCTTGATCTTTGTACATAACCGTATAGGTATCTCCAATTTCTTTTATACCTTTAAAAATTTCTGAACCCGGTTCGCTATAAATAATATATATCTTTTCTAATAGTAACCATTCTCTATTATTTTCCTTTTCAGTAAAAGTTACATCCTCTACAAACTTGCCTTTGTTTATATTATAGGTTATCGATTCAATATTCTCTCCAGTGATATTTAGCATTACATTTGTAAAAATCAAATTAGATCCATCACCACTTACACTACCGATGGTACCTATCCTATCTTCAGACGATAATTCAAAAATGGCTTTTTCTGATGATAGATTGTGCGAAATTCCATCACCACCAGCTGCATAAGCTGTAATCACAAAATTTGCAGCATGCAATCCTCCATTTTTGTTAACAATTGGTATACCTACGATTATTGATAATAGTATAGTAAATACACATGCTACAGAAATTTTTCTTTTTAAACTTAAATGTACAGCTTTTTCTTTTCTTGCTTTAATAGAATTTTCTATAATTCGATTTTTCATCGTAGTAGACATTTCAATAGAATTAACAGCTCTTCTAATCTTATCAAAATCCATCATACATTCTCCTTTCCATATCTTTCACGAATAAGCTCTCTCCCACGCTGCAGCCGTTTTTTTACTGCTGATACAGAAATCTTAAGCATAGCTGCTACTTCATCTACCTTATATCCCTCCACATAATAAAGCAATAAAACTGACTTGTACTTATCTGGCAGTTTCATGAGAATCTCAAGCAAACCATAGCTTTCCTTATCCTTGCTATATAGCTGCAAATCGCTGATATCGATATGTGACCGTTTGAAATTGAACTTTCTCATGTTCTTACAACAATTAGTAGCGACAGTAATCAACCATGCTTTTTCATGTTCTGAATCATGAAAAGTTGGGGACTTAGTCAGATATTTTATAACAGTTTCCTGTACAGCATCCTCTGCATCATAAGCATTACCTAAAATTACAAGACATATTTTAAATAGCATATTGCCATATTCATCAACAACTTTCTCAATATCTTTTTCAGTCGGCCGAACTGATTGATGCAACATCCCATCAACTCCTTTCACTTATAACACAAAAGAAGATCCTATTTGGTGACATATTTATTTAAAATAATCATATCATCTCGTCAACGATACTTAAACCTGAATTATTCATCGTAAATTATTGAAATATACTTAACAACGCATAATT
>DAIUFH010000061.1:0-13282 GCA_036844705.1 Tissierella sp. | reverse complement strand
TAAAAAAAGGTTAGCCCAAAATATGGACTACCTATTTTTATCTATAAAAATGTCCATTCTTTTCTCTTAAATACTCCAATTCCTCGGGCGTTGATTCACGACCCAAGTCTTCATTCTGATAAGGATATCTTCCATATTTCTCAAGAACTGCACGATGCAATTTTTCAAAATATAGTGTATTATCGTCTCCTAATGCTTCATAATATTTTAATGCCCAGTCATGTAGTTCCAATGATTCAGAATGCATAAATGGCAATAAAATAAACCTCTTCTCTGCTTTTGATAAGATATCATATTCAGGATGGGCAACAACTACCTGAGCTAATGCGATAGCCATCTTGTCTTGAGTATATGTCCTGATATCATTCCTCCAGAGATTTCTAGAAAATTGATCCAACACAATAATCTCTGCCAATCGTCCTCTAATATCTCTTCTCCAATCTACCAATAAACCTTCAGAAGCAGCTTCCCAAGTATTCAAAAATTCTTCCCTAATTTTGTTATCAAAATTATCGTTCTCATCGAAATGAAGTGGAATATGCTCTGCATCAAACCAAAAATCAAGAACTTCTTTCCAAGTCTTTACTTTCATCGAATCAGTCCTTTCTTTGAAATATTATAGTTATCTTCTTTATACCCAACTAAAGTTTGTAAAAACTATATACTCTTTTTGTCATCCTGAGTTTTACAGTATGATTACAGCTTTCGAAGGATCCCGGGTTCAGACCAGAGATTCTTCACCTGCGGTTTAGAATGACACTAGCTGACGCTCATATAAAATGCTGTGAATAGTAACATTAAGATCAATTAAAACTATTTTAAGTACATTATATATTGTATTTTCTATTTCAATAATATATAATGTTTTAAAAATTAGGGGTGATAAAGATGGCATGGATAGTTGGAGATAAAGTTATTCTTAGAGATTATAGAAAAGAAGATTTACCTTATATGAGGAAGTGGGTTAATGACAATGAAATAACCAGATACTTAAGCAATATATTTTTATATCCTCACACATTAAATCAAACTGAAGACTTTTTAAATAGTATTCTAGAAGGAAAAAGTGACTACAAAGCATTTGTCATTGCACATAAGGAAACAGAAGATTATATTGGTCAAATTGACTTAATAAAAATTGATTGGATAAATAGAGTTGCTACCTTAGGAATTGTAATAGGAAATAGTGATAATTTAAGTAGGGGATATGGAACGGAAGCCATAAAATTAATGGAAGACTTCGTATTTAATACCCTAAATCTTCATAAGTTGGACCTAGAAGTCGCAGCTTTTAATGAACGTGCTATAGCTTGCTATAAAAAATGTGGTTTTAAAGAAGAAGGAAGAATTCGAGAAAATCGCTTCATCGATGGCAAATATACTGATACATTATTTATGGGAATATTGAAAAAGGAATACCAAAATAAATAAAAACAATCTGATGTGAGAGGTAGTCCAAGGATATGGACTACCTAATTAACTAGATTTAATGGTTTTCCTTCTGTTATTACTAATATAATTAAATGCCATGACTCCTATTAATACAAGTCCCCAGATTAAATCCCTATAGAAATTACTAATAGATGGGAACATATTAAATCCTGATGATAGAATCTGCAATATTAAAATTGATAGTACTACCCCTTTTACCTGTCCAAAACCTCCATTTGAATTAACCCCGCCTAATACACATATCAATATTGCCTGCATAATATATGATGATCCAAAATCTGCCCTAGCTGAGTTAAATCTTCCGCACATAATAAGGCCTGAAATTGATGCCAACATCCCACTAGTCATGTATGTCATAAATGTAACTTTAGCATTATCTACACCTGAAAACATTGATGCAGTTGGATTTGAACCCATTAAATATAATTTAAACCCATATGATTTCTTACTTAATAAAATCGAAACTATCACAGCACATATAATAAATAGAATTAATGTAACAGGTAATATACCGAATAGTGTATAGTTTATTACATTTGGTAAGATTTCCGGAATACCAGAAATAGATGAACCTTTTGTTAGGGCTATGGCAAGTCCCATTATTAAATCACTAGCACCCAATGTAGCTAAAATAGGAGGTATTCCAATTTTGGCAATTAAAAGTCCATTCAATAGACCACAAACAGCTCCCAAAAATAATGCAAAAACAAATACAATTAAAAACATAATGAATGAATAAAATATTGATGAACCCTGTGGTACAAGTTTAATTAATAATAATGAGCTCAAAATTCCAGCAAAGTTTGCAGTTGCAACCATAGATAAGTCTATACCGCCCATAATCATACATAGCATCATTCCTAAGGCCAATATTCCAAATTCAGGGAATAAGTAAGTCATAGACACCAAATAATCTTTAGATAAAAATATTTTTGGTTGTAATATTGCAATAGATGCTGCAGAAATTATTAAAATAATTACTAACCGTTTAATGTTTTGATCCCGTTTCATAAAATCAGTAATTCGCATCATTTAAATTCCCCCTTATGATTCCAAAGTACTGGCACTAATTTTCTTTTTCTGCATTAAGGTTTGATATGCAGATACTCCTGTACCAATAATTATTAATACACCAGTGACAAATTTACTCCAATAAGTTGGAATTCCTAATAAAATCAAACTGTTATTTATCATTATTATAAGTGTTATACCTAATAGGGTTCCCGTTACTGTTCCATGCCCTCCTGATATTCTTGTACCACCTAACACTACTGCTGCAATACATGTCATTTCGTATCCAATAAGAGTGGTAGGTTGTGCACTTCCTGTCAAAACTACACGTGTCATTCCAACAACACCTGCTAAGGCTCCCATAAAACCATAAACAAACAATTGAATTCTTATTACATTAAATCCAGCTCTTTCACTGGCTACTCTATCGCCACCTAAAGCATAAATTCCTCTCCCTAGCATAGTGTATTTTAAAATAAATACAGTTAATAATATAGTTACTGGAAGTAGTATAAATATAGTTGGTAGTGAACTTGATAATCCAATATCTTGATTTACCGAAGTAATAAGATATGATTTTGAAAATGCTGATATAGGTTTAGGCAAAACAGATATTACGCGACTCTTTAAGACAGCCTGCATAAAGCCTAAATATATACTACTGGTACCAAGAGTGATTATAAATGCTGGAAGCTTTAACCAAGATACGAGACCACCATTTATAAGACCCATAATTAACCCCAATATACCCGATATGATAAATGCAACAATTACTGGTCCTTCATAATTAATTGTTTTAAGAAATACAGTTGTGGCATACATGCTAAGCATTGCAATGGAGGGAAACGAAACATCTAAACCTCCTGATATAATAGTCATCATTAGACCCATGCACAACATACCTGGTACAATTAAAGCACGACCTAAATCTATAAAATTGTTACCTGTTAAAAACTGTCCACTATTGACCTGAATAAGTACGCTTAGTAGCAAAATAGTTAAAAGCACATAAAATTCATTTCTTCGTAGAATTTTTTTCACACCCATATAATTAACTCCCCTCTTATAATCCTATGACACGACAACTTCTTGGCTAGTTATAATATTCAATAACTCAGTCTCATTTGTATCTTTATTCTTCAATTCTCCACTAATCCTGCCTTTTTTCATAACATATATACGATTACAATTGTTAATTATTTCTGAGATATCATCAGAAATTATAATTACAGCTACATTATGGGTTTTTACAATTTCTCTTAAGTAGTTATGTAAATCATATTTTGTACTAACATCGACACCAACAGTCGGTCCATTTAAGATTAGTACCTTTGGATCTGTTTCTAGCCATTTTGCCAGAACTATTTTTTGTTGATTTCCTCCCGACAAAGTTCTAATTGGATCATCATGTGAACTCATTTTTATAGAAAGCTCTTCTTCCCAATATTCCATATGCTCATCAATCTTTTTATAATCTATTATTTTATTTTTATTTAAAAGGTTATCAATATTTGATAGAACTAGATTCTTTACAATTGATTGTGGTAAAAACAAACCTTCGCTTAATCTATCTTCTGGAACATAGCCAATTTTATATTTTAACGCATCCTGTGGACTAGAGATACGAACATTCTCTCCATCAATATAAATATTTCCTTTTTCTGCAGGGTAAATTCCGAACAATGATTTTGCAAGCTCTGTTCTTCCTGAACCTAGCAGACCAGTTATACCAATGATTTCTCCTGGATAAACCTCAAAGTTTACACCTTCAAATCCATTTGTTTTTGATAAGTTTTCAACTTTAAATATAGGTTTGACATAATCTATATCTTTCGGATCAAATAAATTATTTTCATCTATTTCTTTTCCAGTCATATAATATATAAACTTATTGCTATCTACATTTGATGTAAAATCAGTAACCACTTTGTATCCATTTCTAAATATAGTAAAGTTTTCTGCAATTTCAAAAACTTCATCCAATTTATGGCTAACAAATAGAATTGCAATGCCTTCTTTTTGTAAGTTTTTTATAATACTAAACAGTTTATTAATTTCTTTTCTTGTTAAAGCAGTAGTAGGTTCATCCATTATAACAAGCTTAGCATTATGTAAAATCGCTCTTGAGATAGCTATCAATTGTTTATCTGCAACGGATAAATTTTCAACCTTCTCATTTAGTGGTAGGTTTATTCCTAACTTCTCCATTGCTGTTTTTGCAATATTATTTACGCTTTTCCAATTGATTAATTTGACCTTATTATATAATTCATAGTTTATAGCCATGTTCTCAGCAACTGTTAAATTAGGAAATATTGATAAATCCTGATATATAACCTGAATCCCCTGCATTATTGATTCTATAGGAGTTAACCTATTGTATTGCTGTCCATTTATTTCTATGGTTCCACTATCAGGCTTATGATACCCAGATATTATATTTATAAGTGTAGATTTTCCAGAACCATTTCCACCTGCTAAGCAATGGATTTCTCCCTTATTGATTGTTAAGCTTACTTTATCTAATGCTTGAACTCCTCCAAATGCTTTACTTACATTTTCAACTTTTAGAATGACTTCTGACATTAGGATCATCCCTCCTAATTAAATTAACTAATATGTATTCGTGGGCTTGTATTTACAAACCCACGAATTTAAACTTTATAGACTAGAAATCATATTCTGACATATTATCTTTTGTAATAACTATCCAACCTGCTCCGTTAATATATTTTCCATCTACAGTAATATTTTCAAATCCCTTAACTCCTAAATCTGCACCTGTCTGTATTTCATCTTTCTTTCCTTCAAGAATCTTTGTAGCAAGTATATTCATTACATAACCAGCATCAGCTGGGTCCCAGCAAGTGACAGCAGCTACTGAGCCTGATTCAAGATATGGTCCTGCTACAGAAGTTACTGATGTTCCAGCTGTAAATGATTTCCCTATTAAATTCATTTCCTCAATTGCCTTACCTGCTCCAGGAGCATCATAACTTGATGTACCTAAGAATCCTTTAAGGTCAGGATATTTCTTTAATAATTCTTTTGCTCTTTCATATGCGATTTCCATGTTATCTTCAGTTTCTACTTTCTCTTCTGGTATCAATTCCATTTTTGGATACTTTTCTTTAGCTCTAGCTATTGCAGCATCAGACCACTCTTTATGTGCTGAATTTGTTAGGAAGGATACCATAGTCACATACTTACCTTCTTCACCCATTGCTTTTGCAAGTTCATCCATCATGTAAGCACCATAGCCAACATTATCAAACGCTTCTATATTGAAATCAGTATTTTGTTGAGCAGTTGATTCATGTGTAATAACAACTATTCCTTTGTCCATAGCTTTTTTTAATACTGGTTCACAAGCCTCTGGTGAAATTGGCACTACACATAAAGCATCAATATCCTGAGCCATTAATTCTTCTATTACTTGTACTTGTTGAGCTGCATCTGTTTTACTTGGTCCTTTTTGAAAAGCTTCATGACCAGTATCAGCAGCATATTTTTTAACTCCTTCTTCCATTCTTATAAACCATGGATCTGAGCTATCTTTTACTACAGTAGCTATCTTGAAAGCTTTTCCTTCAGTGTTAGTAGTTGCCGGTGTTTCGGTTTTACCACAGGCAGCCATAGTTAATACCAATACAAATACTAATGAAATTGACAATACTTTTTTTAACATTTAAATCCCCCTTCGCTACTTGCTAAAATGTACACTCTTATGAATATTCCTTAATTGCATCATAGGACTTTCACTATCACCTCCTAAATAATCATGTAATGCCTTGAAAACTTTGAACATCTTCTGATAAATTTCACTATCATTTTCATTCGGAATATATTCAATAAAATTCTTAGGTACCATTTTCTCTATAGCTTCATCAAAACTTTCATATCCACCATAGTCTTTAGCAGCAACTGCACCACAAACCGCAGCTCCTAGGGCAGAATTGTTTGTACTCAAAGGCACTAAAACTTTTTTATTTAATACATCTGCATAAATTTGCATTAATAACTTACTCTTCCTTGGTAAGCCTCCTGATGCTATGACCTTATTAACTCTAATGCCATTTGATTCGTATCCATCTATTATTACCTTAGTTCCAAAAGCCGTTGATTCTAATAAACTTCTATATATTTCTTCATTTGTTGTACTAAGTGTTAGTCCCATAATCATTCCCGTTAAGTCGTAATTTGTTAATATACTCCTATTTCCATTAAACCAGTCAAGTGCTATGAGACCACTTTCTCCAGCCTTAAGTTCACTTGCCTTATGTTCTAAATGATTTAATATACTAATATCAGATCCAATAACATTTGCATACCATTCAAATATATCTCCTACTGCAGGCTGTCCAGATTCATATGCATAGTACCCGGGTATCATACCATCCCTTACAACTGAACTAATCCCCTGGATACCTTTCTTTGAACTATATATCATCTGATGGCAGGTAGATGTACCCATTACCATAATCATGGTTCCAGGTTCAACATTCGTTGTACCACAAGCAGCCACTTCAGAATCTCCATGACCTACCGATACTACGGTTTTAGTAGCCAATCCAAGTTTTTCAGCAAATTCTTGAGTCAGATGACCTGCGTAACTCCCTACTACAGCTATACTTCCTTTCATTTTTTCTTCTATTACATTTTCTAACCCAGGCTCTATATCATAGAAAAACGTCTTATCAGGATATCCTCTTTCTGGACTCCAAAAACAATTAACCCCTAACGTAGCAGAATTCCTTATCAGATTTCCCGTCATTTTAAATACAATCCAATCTGCTGCCTCAATAAATATATCAGCAGCTTCATATATTTCAGGGGCTTCCCTATATATTTGTAATAATTTTGGAAAGAACCACTCGGATGATACATTGTTTCCATATTCCACTAGCCACTCAGTATTTAACCTTGCGTAACTTTCTATCTCTTCCGCATATTGCTGAGCCGCATGATGTTTCCAAAGTTTTACCCACGAATGAGGATTATCTCTAAATTCTTCTTTCTGGCAAAGGACATTACCAGACTTATCCATAGGCATCATGGTACAATTTGTAAAATCCGTCCCTATACCTATGATATCTTCATTGCAGATACCCGTTTCACTAAGAAGCTTTTTGCTAATATTGGACATAGCTTCTATATAATTATCAGGATCCTGTAAACACCAGCCATGAGGAAGAGCTTTATCACTTCCAGGCAAATTCTCTGTTATAACTCCATTGGGATACTTTTCTTCACCCTCAGCCACTACTTGTCCATTTTTAATATTTACAATAATTAATCTACAGGATTGAGTACCAAAGTCGTATCCATATACATATTTATCGACTCCCATCTGGTATCTCCTTTCAAATATTTCTAAATGTAACCGTTTTCAACAATAAAATAAGTCCACATTAAGAATTATTTTTTGAAAACCTTGATTTTCCTTTTTTGAATAAATAATCTCTGACTTTTTCAGTTGAAAAGTTCATAATCAATTCTTCTGGCATATTTATATCTTTTAACAATTTTATTGCATTATCAAAATGTCCTACATCAAAGGAAATGTGACTATCACTACCGACAATTATTGGTACTTCATGTTTAATACAGAATCTAAGTATTTCATAACAATTTTCATAACTACCCAATCTACTTTGACCTCTAAAAGAGCCATCATTTACTTCTAATAAAGTATTCGTCTTCTTCGCCTGTAATACAATAGCCTCTTTATCAATTGGAAATATTGGATTACCAGGGTGAGATATTATATCTACTAAATCGTTTTCCATTGCATTTAATATAGCCCTTGTATTACCCTTAATATCCCAAGGCTCTACAACAACATCATGCAATCCAGCTAGTACAATATCCAATCTTCTTAACCTTCTTTCAGGCACATCCAACTTTCCATCCTGATCTAGTATATTAGCTTCAACACCTCTTAAAACCTCTACACCATATATATACTCAGGTAATATTATCAAATTACCTGTAAATGAGGAACTTAGAACGCCTGGCATCAAAGGTCCATGATCAGTAATTCCAATCATTTTTAAACCCTTCTCCTTTGATTGTTGAGCAATTTCCTGAACTGTACTATAAGCATGACCACTGGCTATCGTATGGTTATGCAAATCTAAAATAAAACTCAAAGTATCACCTATTCTAATATATTATAGATTTTCTCTAAACTTTTTAACCTTGTCCATCAACTCTCTTACTCTATCTACATCTACTGGATTTTCAAATACTCTATCCTTCTTAAAAGAAGTTCCAACAACAGCACCATCAGCTATACTCAATTGTTGTTCAATATTTTCTACCTTAACACCTGTATTGGCAAAAACAATTGTATCAGGTACAGTATCTTTAACTTGTTTTAAAATAGTACTATCAGTCTCAGCACCTGCAGTTAATCCTGAAACACATACTGCATCTGGTTTAGCATTAAACACAGTAGACTTAGCTATACTTATAATATCTCTATTCGATAGATAACTAGCAGCCTCTGGAACTATATTGAATAACAATTTTACATCATCTGCGCCTATACTATGTTTATGTCTGATTACATCTCCACAATTTGTATTCCATAGACCAAAGTCACTACTATAAACCCCTGTAAATATTTCTCTTACAAATTTTGCACCAGTTGCTACAGCTAAATTAAGAGACTGTCTTGGATCCCAAAGTACGTTTACACCAAACGGTATTTTGATATCATGCATTAACTCGCCAATTATTCTCGCCATTGATGCAACCGTTTCAGTTCTAACGTTTGTTAGATATGGTAAACTAAATTCATTTGAGAACATTACAGCATCTACTCCACCTTCTTGTAGAGCCAATAAATCCAATCTTGCAGCCTCAATAACCTTTTCCATTCCTCCAACTTTGTCATAGTATGGATCACCAGGTAAAGGCAAGAAGTGACACATACCTATAATTGCCTTATCGGTACCTAATACCTCAACTATCCATTTTTTGCTCATAAAAACTCTCCCCTTTTTTAGTACTTTTATAAATAATTAATAATTATTTACGATTAAAGTTCAACAATGTGAAGTTTTATATTCTCATATTGAAATTTTTTAATTTCAGCTTTTGAAATATTTGAATCAGTTATAATCGAATTAACTTCATGTATATCACACACTTTCACAAAGCAAACATTTCCAAACTTGCTACTATCCGTTAGAGCTATTACCTCATTGGACATTTCTATTATGCTTTTCTTTAAATTACTCTCATCAATATTGGAATTAGTAATGCCCTTTTCTAAATCTATGGCATCAGCACCTAAGAAAGCCTTATCAATATTTAATATTTTTAAAGTATTTTCTGCGAACGGCCCCAATAGGGAATATACTCCCTTTCTTTGCTGACCTCCTAATACAACTAGTTCAATATCGTTTACAGAACAAAGTATATATGCTATTTTCAAATCATTTGTTATGACAGTAATATTACTCATCCCTACTATTTTTTTTGCCAAAGCTAATGTCGTTGTTCCTGAATCCAAGTAAATTGTCTCACCCTGTTTTATGAATTCGCTCGCACGAGATGCAATGGCATCCTTCTCAAGAATTCTCTCCCTTTCTTTTACAATATAAATAGGCTCAAATCGCGTTCCTTTTGTCAAACTCATTGCACCACCATGAGTTCTTGTGATTAATTTTTCTTCCTCCAATATTTTTAAATCTCGATTTATAGTAGGCTTTGAAACATTTAAAAAGTCACATAACTCATTTATGGTAACCGTTTTCTTTTCATTTATATAATCTACAATTTTATATAGTCTTTCTCCCTTTAGCATGTCACTCCCCATCACCCATTTTGATTTATTTTGAAATATTATGACTCTTAAAGATTTATTTTGATTATATCATTATGTAATAACATAATCAATAAAAAATTGAATTCTTAAACGAACACAAAAAAGACATTCCATCTGTCTTAAAATAACAGTTAAAACGTCCTTTAATCATAAGAAAAGTTGAAACACCTTCAATAATTATTCATTCAATTAAATCTTTTTAAATGATCCCAGTCAAAGGTCCATTCTGGTGTAATCAAACGCTCTTCAGAGCATACCCTGTACCATGGACTTATGGTCTTGTCAGTTGGATTTATAAGAATTTGAGTTTGTTGTGCCGGCATATAGGATTGGGCAAGCATGAACATCTTTTCTCCTGTTTCGTTTACTGCCATATCCACTACAATCACAGCATGCCCAGGACTGCCTCCGACTATAAATACATCTCCTATCTCCATTTCTTCTACTTTTACGTTATCGAGTTCATTTTCTAGTGATAATGTTCCTGAATACGCAAATACCATGTCCATAAACTTACGAAATGTTTCATATGTATTAGATGGCTCAGTTGCTTTATAATAGCTTACGTTGTTTCCTTCTACCTTTATTCTATAGCCTTCCATCCATTTATCATACCTTGCATTAAAACCCGAAACGAAGTTAAAATGAATTTGATCATAAAGTTCCTGAGAATATAAATATTCTGCTCTTAAAAGCATTATCGCGTCGGCACATTGGTGTAAATCCCTATTACCAATTTCTACATCAAAAACACTATCATAAACGTTGCTCTTATTTTTTATTCTGCCATCATAATATAGCACTTTTTCTCCATAAGATTTTAATTTTGAGTTTCTTAAGAACTTTCCAAAACTATCCTCAGATACTTCCACCCTAGTATAATCTTTTGGTGTAGAATATCTTTCCTCTATTTTGCTTCCTTCTGGGTTAACAAGATTAGTTTTAGGAATCATAATATCTTGAACATTCGGTTCAGATATATCCGATATTTGTGAAGATATTTCTTTAGAATTATTTATAACATAACCCGTCAATAAAATTATTATAATAAATATATAGTAAATAATTTTCATCGTATCTTCCTCCTGCAGAATCATTGTACCAATATTTGTTGTCCTATTTTACCATATTAAAAGATATTAAAAAAGTAATTTCAATGATAAATTTCAAGAATAGATAAAGTAAATATAATTCATTTTTTATTTTAAAAATTGTGATATATTAAAAGTAATAACCAAGACTAATTATGAAAGGATAATTTGCAATGACAAACTTTCCATCGATAGATGATATTCATATAATGCTAGAAGAAATATGTGAAGAAATACCAAAAGAATTTTTTAATAAGCTCAACGAGGGCGTAGTATTGCTTCCAAGATATAAGCTTCACTTAGAAAGTCGTGAAGATGATCCATTGTATATTTTAGGTGAATATAGAAGAAGCTCTTCAGGAAGAAATATAGCAATTTATTATGGCTCATTTAAGAAGGCCTATAATGGATTATCTTATGAAAATCTAAGAAAAAAGCTAAAAAATACACTACTACATGAATTTACTCATCACTTGGAATCTCTGGCAGGAGAAAGAGATCTTGAAATTAAGGATGCGGAAAACATTCAAAGATATCGAAATAGAAATCACTAACTTAAAATAACAATAAGGATACCATGGTATCCTTATTGTTATTTTACTTTTCTCTTAAATCTTCATCTAATTCTTCTGTTTTTAATTCTGTAGGTATCTTTTCTTCTGTTTCTACTTTATCTTTTTCTATATTTACTAAAGATAAATTATCTAATTTAGCTTGAAGCTCATTATTCTCACTTCTAAGGAGTTCTAATTCTTTAGATAATTGCTTCATTTTCAAATTTTGCTTTATTTGATTTACCAGTCCTAGTAAAAGTAAAATAATAGAGCCTACAATAGCAGAGCCAAGTATAACCACAGCTTGAGATACAGAAAAATGCCAAGAGAAAAATCTAATTTCTACATTACCAGCATTTTGAATAGCAAAGATTGCAACTAAAATAGCAAACATCAATGAAATAATAAATTTAAATTCCGTATTTGCTTTTAACTTCATAGAATCTCCTCCTAATGAGATGTTTACATTTAGATTGATTTATTTGTATTATACACCAATATTTACCTTAAGACTATAAAAATATAACACATTAATGATCAAAGCCATCTCTTGATAATACCCCTTGAGTATAATAGTGCTTTACTTCTACCATTTCTGTTACTAAATCTGCAATATCTATTAATTCTTCAGATGCATATCTTCCTGTCAACACCACCTCGGTATTGAAAGCCTTATTATTTAATGCATCTAACACATCTTTAACCTCCAAGAGTTTAAAGTATAGTGCTATAAAAATCTCATCTAATATAATCAAATCATATTTCCCACTAGATAACTTTTTACTACACTCTTTAAGACCATTTTGCGCAGCTTTAACATCCTCTTCATTTGGAGTATTAGTAATAAAGCAACCTCTCCCAAGTTGTTCAATTTCGATGTTATCAAAGTATTCTACAAGCTTTGTTTCATTGTATTTCATATCCTTAACAAATTGACCTATAAAAACTTTTTTGCCTGATAATAGTGCTCGTACTGCTAATCCAAAAGCCGCCGTTGTCTTACCCTTCCCATTTCCTGTATATACATGTATATATCCTTTATCCATCTTATATTTAGTTCTCCTTTCTAATAATTTCAATACTTTTCAAACATATTACCTCTATATCCATTACTTTTGTAATTATTTTAATATATACTTTATTTTACCATTTACAACAGCATAAGTCATCGGAGAAATGCCAATTGAAATAGGTGGTAAGAGTATTCAAGGTTTTAATATGTAAATATATATTTTCATAATATTGCAAAATATGATACTTTGATATCTTTTTACACCATTTGATGAAGGATATTAGTCATTCCTAGCAGGAATGAAAGTCAGTGATTTTTTGAATTT
>DAIUFH010000060.1:0-13553 GCA_036844705.1 Tissierella sp. | reverse complement strand
TTTATTTTTAGCAAGTTGTTGACTATACAGCTTGCTTACATACAAAATCATATAAGTAACTTTTTAATAAACATTACTTATCTTCTTTAAGTTCCACTACATACTTTTCTCTATAGGATGCATAAAGATAACTTATGATAATATAAGAAATAAGCACTACCCATAATACAGGACTCAAGACCCTCAAATTTCTATAGGTTAAAATTATAAGTAACAATGTGGAAATTATATAAAGAAGTATTAAAACAGGTTTAGACATATGCCACCTAGATGCCTTCCACTCCTCAGGATACTTTTTAATCAGATATATAAACCCTATATTAGGTAAAATTGCTACAATACCAACAGTCGCAGCAGCTAATCTAGATAAGCTGGCAATATTCATTCCAAATATAATAGGAAGAGTAGATATTAAATAAACTATAGTCATAAAAATATACGGTACTGCATTTTTATTTCTCTTTGCAAATTTCTCAGGAAACCATCCCTCCTGTGCACATCTTATAAGCTTGTTTCCCGAATCTAAATAACGTGCATTGATTGTAGTTGAAAGTGCTAACAACGCCCCACCGATTACAAACAATATATATGTGTTACCAGGATAAATAGCTTCTGCTACAAGAGTAAGAGGTTGATCAACTACCTCAGATAATGGTAAAACTCCTACAGATACAATAGAAATAATCCCAAAGAGTACAATAGCTGTTCCAACTGTAACTAAGTTTCCGAAAACAACATTTTTCTTGGGGTTTTCTATTCTTCCGCCTGCATCTACAAGCCAAAGACCTCCACCCATGGCGAATAGCAAAGTAGCAACTGTTTCAGCCATTCCTTCTATACCATTTGCAAATGTTGTTTTTAAACTAAATACCTCAAAATTAACCTTAGGAATACCTAGTACTATAAAAGATATCCATGCTGCAATTAATAAAAATGTCATACCTGCCTGTATCTTTGCCACTATTTTTTGTTCTAAAAAATTTGCCAAATAAAAGATCGTCAAACAAAGAAGAGACCACATTTTTAAATTGCCTACATCAAGAATTGACATCATATACTGACCAAAAGATATCCCCATAAAAGCAATATTAAGAAAAGCTAAAAATGAAATCATAATATAAAAGCCACCCATTTTTTTGCTAATACAGGATGCCATAAAATAATTGGCACTTGTTTTTGGTACTACTGATCCCCCGATAATACCTGGAGCATAAACAATCAATAAAGAAATACCTGCAAGCAAAAAACCTAGCCAAACCCCTGTACCGGTAAGTCCAATGCAAATACCAGTAGATGTAATGATACCTGCTCCGATAATCATCCCCATAGAAGTCGAATAGCACTCAAGAAATGTAAGTTTCGTCTGTTTCATAGCTGGCTCATTGACTTTTTTGCTTTTTTCTACCATATTTCTCATTCCCTTCATTTATTATTTTGTTTCAACATTATTAATTGCAATACTCATGCCAAATTTTATATACACCAATAATCATCTATTTTAGGGAACAAATACATTAAATTATATAAATAAGTCAAAATTACACCCCATTAATGGATATAATGGGGTGTAATGGGATGAATGGGATTATAAACTAGGATAGTCTTTTAAAACCTTTTTACCAACAGGAGTTATTTTTATTCCAGCTCGTCCTTTACCAATCGTTATAAAGTCATCTTTTTCTAATTCTGTTAAAGTTCTTCTTATTTGATATTCAGATAGCATTATGTTTGTTTCATTAAAATATGATCTAATACTCCTTCTTCCAGCATTTAACCCAAGACCGTTAATTTCGTTAACCGCTGTTAATACTTTAAATTTTTGATTAATAAAATCATTAGAGCAATCTTCTTTAAACAGACTAATTACATCTTTATATATACCTGCTGATTGATTATTTTGTATTATATAATTTGGTAAATCATCGACTTCTACATATTTAGCTCCAAGGCTTACTATATATTCCACACAGTTTTGTAATTCACGTATATTTCCCGGATAATTATAGCTTAATATATAGCCCTCCGCTAATTGTGAAAGCTCATAATCATCAATTCCTAAATCATTTAGGAACATATTAAATAACAACTTTATATCTTCTTTTCTTTCAGACAATGGGGGTATACTTAATGGTAAAACATTGAGTCTATAATATAAGTCCATTCGAAACTCTCTATCACTTACCATCTCTAATAAGTCCTTATTAGTGGCAGATATGATCCTGACATCTATAGGAATTACTCTATCTCCACCGACCCTAACTATTTCCTTTTCCTGTAATACCCGTAATAGCTTAGATTGTAAGTGCAAAGGCAGTTCTCCAATCTCATCTAAGAAAAGTGTTCCTCTGTGAGCTAATTCAAACATACCTTGCTTACCTTCTTTATTTGCTCCAGTAAACGCACCCTTTTCGTATCCAAAAAGTTCACTTTCTAATAGAGTATCTACAATAGCTCCACAATTTAAGGCTATGAAAGGTTGATTACGTCGCTTGGATTCATTATGTATTGATTGTGCAAATAATTCTTTTCCTACTCCTGTTGGCCCTGTAATTAATACATTTGCATTAGACTTGGCCATTTTTCTTCCAACTTCTTTGCATTGAATAATCTTTGAGCTATTACCAACAATATCCTTGAAGGTATATTTAGCAATATAGTTTTTACTTATAGCCTGTTTTCTAAGATTATTTTGTTTGTCAACATCCTCCCAATAGTCAGATAGTATTATATAACCAAAGGTTTTATTATGTAATTTCAAAACACTTTGATTCATAACATAGGTTTTATTTGAATACTTAATCAATTTGTCCTTAATCTTTATTATATCTTCACCTATTTTGAACATGTTTTTATAAAAGCCAAAGATATCATAAACTTTATGACCTACTAATTCTTTAGAAGTTTTATTCGTTATATTTTCAATGAAGGAGTCGCTATAAAAAATGGTATAATCCGGAGCAAAAGCAAGTATACCCATTTTTATATTTTCATCGCCAATTAATGAATGATAAAGACTTAGTGTAAATTCATTTTCATACCTGTAATAATCAGTACATATGTTTCGAAAATATCTTTTAAATGAATCCTTGCCGATTAATTCCTCTTTATGGAGACTTACCGCAACTTCAATTATTGTATTGATACTAAATAATCGTCCTTTTACCTTAATAATGTCCCTGTCTTCCATATCATAGGGAATATAAACATCACCAAATAAAACAATTACAGTATTTAGATATTCTTTTTTCAATCCTGGACACCATAAATTAATGGATTTTTCTGGTATACCCAAACTTACTAGCAATTGCTTCCTTATGTAGGCAATTTTTAAATCTTCACATACTACACTAATAGATTTACTAAACGATTTCTTTCGTATCTTTTCAAATACATCTTTTGGCAATGTATATTTTGCTAATACCATCTTGGAATTAGGACTTAATACTTCTAATGCAAAATTAACTAATTCAGGCGCCACTAAAATCGCTGTATCAGCACTAACTTTTCTAGATATAGGGTGATTCTCCAATGACACAATATCTATATCAGCTTCATCCTTAAACATTTCAATTAGTGTTTCTTTATGAATTTTTGCTGCATGCTCAGTATAACTTACAATAGCAATCTTTTTCATTGTTTTCCACCACATTTCAAAAGAATCTTTTATCGTAATATGTTATCTCAATATTAAATTATATGAGCATTAATCATACAATAGTAATAAAATAATTTATCATAATTTTCTCATTCTATCATAATATTTAATACATATCGATACATCACCCAAAAATGACAGGCACTACCTGCCATTACAAACAAATGGAACAATTCATGAAATCCAAACCATTTGCAGGTAAATTTAGGCCATTTTTTAGCATAAATAATTGCACCAACTGTATAAAAAACCCCTCCTCCAATCAGCCAACCAAGACCTGCTAATGGTATTACTCGCTTAAGAGGGTAAAAAGCAATTATTACAAGCCAACCCATAATAATATAAATAGCTGTAGATACCCATCTAGGTATATTCATAGAAATTGATTTTAAAACAATTCCTCCAATGGCAAGACCCCAAATACTAATAAGTAAACTCCAGCCACAAGGTCCTCGAAGGGAAGTTAAACAAATAGGTGTATATGTACCTGCAATTAATACATATATCATCATATGATCTATCTTCCTATAGATTAAACCATCTTCATCTGATAGTGGAAGCCAGTGATATATAGTACTAGCAGTATATAGAGAAATAAGGCTAATACCATATATTATAAAAGAAACAGTATGCCATATTGTAGCTCTATGGATACTATCATAAATTAAAATTATTGTTCCTACTACAGATAAAATAGCTCCTACTAAATGTGATAATGCACTAAAGGGATCTTTAATCTTGCAATCCATCCAATCACTCCTTCTGTTATTTATATGTCTATATATAGTTTTTAATACTATATTTAACTGTATACATAACTATATACTCTCTTTATAAAAAAATCAAGATATTTCACTTTTTTATATTCCTTTTTATTATTATATTGATAAGTAGTATTGAATACCATATAATAAGCTTGAGGTGATAAATTTGAAGTTTAATAAAGAACATTTGTTAAATTTAATTGATGAAAGTTTAAATTTGAAAACCATTGATATTTCTGAAATTCCTGATATAGATTTATATATGGATCAGGTAACTACCTTTATGGAGGATAAACTTGAAAAATTCAAGCGAACAGAAGAAGATAAAATTCTAACGAAAACCATGATCAACAACTATACAAAAAATGAGATTATTCCTTCTCCTAAAAAGAAAAAGTATTCCAAAGAGCATATGATGTTGTTGATTCTTACCTACCATATGAAGCAAACTTTATCTATGGGAGATATACATTCTTTATTATCCCCTATTTCTGAAAATGATGATGTAGAAACATTGTATAAAAACTTTTTAGAAATTCAACTTAAAGAATATAATGAGTTTCCAAAAGAAATCCTTAAAAAAGTAGATGAGTTAGAAACACAAATCTCTAGCCATGAGGACGAGTCTAATCATCTAATGATTTATTCAATAATCTTTTTCTTAATTATTCAAGCATCTATGCAAAAAAAGTTAGCCGAAACCTTGATAGATAACTTTTTTATTGATAAAAAAAGTGATAAATCATAAAACATACAAAAATAATGCCAATCGTAACTAAACGATTGGCATTATTTTTTAAACAAAGTTATGTTCCTTCAATAGTTCTAGTTAAAAAACAATAACATATTATTTATACTAGATAAAAAATTCTAAAAGACAAATTCATAGCAATATGAATTTTTTATAATTTTTCCATGAGGCAATCGACACTAAAATAGGTTAAAGATGTAACAAAGGTTTATTAAATATGTGGACAAGAAGGAAGATTCAATTTTTGTTATTGGCTAAAAAAACTATTAATTAAGGAGGGAATTTGAAATGAAACGTTTTAAAAAATGTATGGTTATGTTCTTGACAGTTCTAGTCTTTTTGTCAACAGCTACTTCAGCCTATGCATGTACTTCTATGGGTGTAGGTAAGGATGCATCTGCAGATGGTTCAGTCATGATTACACATACCTGTGATGGATGGTATGATCACCGTATCCAAATCGTTGAAGGTGGGAAACACAGTAGTGGTGAAATGGTGGATATCTATCGAGATCCATGTAATGATACTAGACCTGACAGAGTTCCTGAAAAAGTAGGAGAAATTCCTCAAGCTAGTGAAACATATACTTATTTTAACATTGGATATCCATTCATGAATGATAAACAGGTAATGATGGCTGAATTTACTTGGTCAGGAAGAGAAGAAGTAAGCAACCCACAAGGATTATTTGTTATTGCAAACCTTGAACAACTTGGTCTACAGCGAGCCGCAACTGCACGGGAAGCTATTGAAGTCATGGGTGCTTTAGCAGAAGAGTATGGATATTGTGATGGCGGTGAAACACTTATTGTTGGTGACGAAAATGAAGCTTGGGTTTTCGAAGTTTGTGGCGGCGGAATGTTATGGGAACCTGGAAATGGAACTCCAGGAGCTCATTGGGCTGCTCAAAGAATTCCAGATGATGAAGCATTTGTAGGTGCCAACCGGGCACGTATTGGTGTAATTGATTTTGATGATAAGGAAAACTTCATGTATTCCACAGATCTTACAAAAATTCCAAAGGAAATGGGATGGTGGACAGAAGGTGAAGACTTCCACTTCGCTAAGATTTTTAATCCTGAGCCATATGGATATCCTTTCTATGCCAGCCGCCGTGAGTGGAGAGCTTTTAGTCTAATGGCTCCGTCACAAGAATTTCCTGTTCTTGATAGATATGAGCATTATCAATTTACAATTAAGCCTGATAAAAAGCTTGAGGTAAAGGATTTAATGAATATTTACAGTGATCACTATGAAGGAACTCCTTATGATTTGACTACTGACCTTGCAGCAGGACCTTTTGGTAATCCAACCCGTTGGGGTGTAAAGAGAGATCAAAAACCAGAAGAGACTATTGAAAACAGTCATGATTGGGAACGTTCAATAGCATTATATAGATGCTCCTATAGTTTTGTATCTCAAAGCCGTAATTGGCTGCCTGATCCTGTAGGTGGTTTACTATGGTTTGGGCAAGATTCTCCTGATACAACCGTATATGTTCCTCTTTACTGTGGCACTACTGAAGTTCCAAAATCTTGGTCTACTGGTCTTAGGCATAAATTTGACCCAGATAGTGCATGGTGGGCATTCAATTTTGTAAACAATTGGGCAGGACTCCGTTGGGATGCAATGTATGAAGAGATACGTGAAAAGAAAGCTAGCTATGAAGACGTATTTTTTGCAGATCAAAGTAAGGTAGAAGCTGAAGCTGTTGAACTATTCAACAAAAATCCATCTGATTCTGTTAATTATCTTACTAGGTATACCAATGATGCTATGAACACCGTTGAAAATGGTTGGTGGGAATTTGCTTGGCATCTTGTAGGCAAATACTATGACGGTATGTCAATTGATGAAAATGGCTCTTCTGCTACCTTGGGATATCCTAAGGAATATCTTGAGGCTGTAGACTATGCAGGAACAAGTGTAAAAGACTTTGCCATGACTCAAGGTGAAGAGGAAGAAACAGTAGAGCCTCCAGAAGAACCTGCAGAAATCCCAGTTCAGCCTCAGCAGGAAGAAAATGATACCCAAAATAACAATAGTACATCTATTATCATAATTGTAATTATCGTTGCTGGATTAGCAGTATGGTTTATATATAATAAAAAACGTAAATAAACCTACACCGCAAATTAAACATTAGAGATATAGCAATAAACCAATAACGGCTTGTCTCCAATCTATGACAAGCCGTTACAATGTATACCATTAATTAAGGAGATGATCTGAAATGAAAAAGCTAAATATTTCTATAATTGCACTAATTATACTTGCTATGATGATGTCTATGATGACAGCATGCAGCAAAAATGTCAATGAGACTTCAGAAATCACATCTATTGATAATCTCGAAACAGAAGAACCTACAACCCAAGAGCCTGTAACAGAAGAGCCTGTCCAGGAACCTACAACGGAAGAATCTTCGCCTGAAGAATCAGAAGGTGATATTACTTTGGAGGGTCCTTATATTGTCACTTCATGTGGTCAAAGCCCTGGAGCTGTAATGGTAAATATGGTTGCTACCCAAGCAGGCCTATCTTCCTCTAATGACAATACTTTGACTTCCGAAAATTTTAAAGCTGATGAATATAAGACTCTAATCGTCACTACAGGCACCAGCATGAAAGGTATGGGTGCTGCTGGTACAGATGTTGACGCTGAGATTGAAAGATGTGTTGCTCTTATAAAAACAGCTAAGGAATCCGGACTTACAATAGTAGGAGCTCATGTAGAAGGTATGGCTCGTCGTACAGATAGCTCTGATGCTGCTTCCATTGACGCAATTATGGAGTTGGCTGATGTGATACTTGTCATTGAAGAAAGTGATAGCGACGATTTCTTTACAAACTATGCTCAGGACAACAATAAGAAACTTTTAAAGGTTGAAAATTCACTTGCAATTTCTTCTGTTCTTAATTAGTCCTGAATTTTTTAAGTAACATAGTTTCATATAGATAAAAGATAGATAAAAGAAAGGATGTATAAAAATGACAATGTTACAACATTCTTTGCTAGTATTGATCTCCATTGCAGTTGTATTTGGCATAGCAAAAAAAAGAAAGTTGTCTACTGAAATCTCTATGCTTGTTGCAACTTTGGCAGCAATTCTGGTACATGTTATATTGCCAAAGGGCGTAGACCCTCGTTCTCAGCTTACATTTCTTGAATTGATTCGTCACATAGGTGAAGGTACAGTCACTTATTTTGATGTTTGCTTAGTTTTTCTTACTGCCACCTTCTTTATGACTCTATATAGAGAATCTGGTGGTGTTGCATATATTGTTAGAAAAATTGTTAAATCATTCTTTGCCCATCGTATCATATGCCTACTGTTATTGACATTTGTAATGCTTATCCCAGGAGCTATTACTGGCTCTGGTGCCACAACAGTTCTAACAGTTGGTGGACTTGTAGGTGCAGTATTGACAGCAATGGGTGTTTCAGAAGACCGAAAGGTTGCATTGATTTTCATTCTTGCAGCTATGAGTGCGGCTTGCCCACCTATTAATCTCTGGGCAATGATGGCTGCTGCAGGTGCTAACATGCCCTTTGTTGGCTTTGGTATTCCTTTGGCTTTCCTTTCCATTACTGGTGCACTCTTTGCTACATTTTATTTAGCTGGTAGTGGAAAACCAGTAGATTGGGAAGAAGCCCTTGAAAAACTTCCAAAAGTACCTGAGGGATGGAATGGATTTCGTGTTATACTGCCTTTTTTAGTTCTGATAAGTCTGGTATTGGCAAGCAGGATTTGGCCATCCAATTTCCCTGTTATCGGCTTACCTTTGATTTTCATGATTTCTGCTGGTTCAGTTATAATTGTCAGTCCAAAAAGAATTAACGTATTTGATGTAGCAACCTTAACCGTATCCAATTTAAAAGGTCTTGTGGGAATCATGGTGATGGTAGGTATTTTAAATCAAATCATGACTCTTACAGGAGCACGAGGATTACTTTCACTAGCAGTTGTTACGCTGCCAATCGGTGTACTCTTTGGTACTTTGTGGCTTATTTTACCTGTTGCAGAAGGTGTATTGCAATATGCTGTTGCACCACTATTTGGTGTTCCACTCATAATGCTTTTCAATATGTTGGGCTATAATCCAGTAATTGCTCTATCTACATGGGCAGTAATGCTTCCATTAGGAGACTGCTTACCTCCTACTGCAGTCGTAGGAAGAGCCGCAGTAATGGAATTAAAGTACGAGGGTGATTATTACAAGGGTTTTGT
The DNA here is from genome assembly GCA_036844705.1 of Tissierella sp. Classification (GTDB taxonomy): domain Bacteria; phylum Bacillota; class Clostridia; order Tissierellales; family Tissierellaceae; genus DAIUFH01. Next base: position 4,152 of record DAIUFH010000060.1, on the reverse strand, counting down.
GAAAACTGCATTGGTTCCAATGCTACTTATACTTGCACTGTGTACTATCGTAATGATTTTCTGTAACCAATTTAGTACAATTATTGGAGGTTGATAGTATGAGTACTCTTCAGGTAATTAATTCGATAATAACCATAGCCTACTATCTGAACAGCGTATTCTTTCTAGTAGCTATCGTTAAAGTCTTTATAAAAACACAAAATATACAAGATGCAATTCTATATAGTACAATCATGATTCCATTTGTATTGCGAATCTTACGGCTTAAGTAAAGGAGAATTGAGTATGAAAAATATGAGTATTAGATTTACAAAGATGCTTATTCTTGCCATTGTTCTATGTGTCATAGCCACATCCGGATGGCTATTTCGAGAACATCGTACATTTAAGGAACCAGTAGTGGTAAGTGAACATATTACCACAGTAAAGAAGCTCAGCGACTATTCGGATGTTGTTAAAGGAACAATAAATGATTGCAATATATACATATTCGACAGCGGAGTTGACGGTGGTACAATGCTCATGTTCGGCAGTTCCCATCCGGAAGAACCCGCATCAAATATGTCGGCTCAGATTTTCACAGAAAACCTTAATGTGACTCAAGGTAAGATTATTGTAATTAATAGAATAAATACCAGTGCTACAACCTGCACACGTATGGGAGAAGCATATCCCCGCTTTTTCCATGTTAAGACCCCATGGGGTGAAAAGGCATGGAGATATGGTGATAGAGCTGCAAACCCTTTAGACTCTTGGCCTGACCCAGAGGTTTATATCCATTATCCCAGCGGACAAAACCTTGCATACGTGGATATTAGAAACATTAACCGCAATTGGCCCGGCAAAGCGAATGGTTTGTTAACAGAGCGTACAGCTTATGCTGTAATGCAGCTTATTAAGTCTGAGGGTGTTGATATGACCCTTGACTTTCATGAAGCTGAGCTTGAATATCCGGTTGAAAACACTATCGTAACCCATGAGAAGGGCAATGACGTAGCTGCTATGACTTCTATGTTACTAACTTCACAACTATTTGATGTACCTATAGGTATGGAGTTCTCCCCAAAAGAATTACATGGTCTAAGCCATCGTGAGATTGGAGATCATTCCGATGCTGTTTCATATTTGGTGGAAGTAGCAGAGCCTATGCTTGACAGAATAAGAGGTATAACTGATGAAGAGCTACTTATGTCTGGAAAAGACCGCTTTGTTATGAAAGCTGGAGAACATGGATTGCTTTACGCTCCTATTGATGAAAATGGTTGGCCAATTGATAAACGTGTTGCTCGTCATGTAGAGACTGCAAAAACCATTATAGACGTAAATAATACTATACATCCTGAACAAACTATACTAATTGACGGAATTCCTAACTATCAAGAAATATTAGACACAGGGATAGGTGCTTATTATCATGATCCTTCCTCTGCCTCCCAAGAGCTTATTTATTATGATTAAAATTAGCAATATTATATAATAAAAGGCTGTGCACTAGCAATTATTTATTTGCTATTACACAGCCCTTTATTATTGAGAATATACCACACTATCATATATCCATGTCTTTCCATAATCCTTACTTCTTAAATAAATCGTACCGACAACATCACTTGCCCCATCTTTACTTAACAGTATTGGAAAGATTCCGTTTTCTCCATCAAAAGTTGGTGATAGAGGAGTTTTGCTAAAAATATTATATTCCTCAGGTAGATTTATATAAAGTTTCTCCCAAGTAATGCCTCCATCTTGTGTCCAACATATGGCAGGCTGAAATTCAGTCTCATATCTGAAACTTAGGAATCCTATATCTTCGTTTGCAAATCCCGCACCAGTCAATACTCTAGAATATACATCATTAGCATTTCCTACTACCTCAGTCCAAGTTTTTCCACCATCAAAAGTTTTATAAATAAAATGATCTTCTTTGCCCATTCCGTAGAAACTACTTAAAACAATCCAACCATCATCCTTTGATATAAAACCAATATATTTAGTAGAGCCACTTATGTCATTAGTAACAGTATATGTATTCCATGTCCCTCCCTTATCTTCACTGATCAATACCTTAACAGGCTCCCCATTAAAGCCCCCATATGTTATAGCTGTTTTATCTTCGGAAATATAGAACCCTGTTTCATATATTGTCATTCCAGATTCATAATTACTTCCACTGGGATATAAGGTCAATGGGGCTTTTACTGTATTTTCGTTTTGACTATATGAAATAATTAAATGATTTTCTTCATCAATGGAATATGAATTGCCAGCATCATAAGCTATAACCTGTTCTCCAGCAGAGTTATGCGAATAGATAGTGCCTGGATTGATAATTGTTGAAGATTGAAAAGTAGCTATACTAAGTAAAATTGATAATCCGTATAATACAATTCTTTTCATTTATCCCTATTCCCCCTAGAATTGATATATCTATATTATACTAAAGTAGAATCTTATATGTTTACAACTAAGTTACAATATAAATTATATAAAGCTCTGATGATTTCATCAGAGCTTTATCCATACAATTCCAATCTCTATGCTATATCTTATTTACGTATTCTATTCTGCTTCATAAACAAGTCTATTTTCATTATTGATAGTTAAAAATATTTTTTCTATTTCCTCGTCAATTAAGTTCTCAATTTCGTCTTCGAACTCTATTTTAGCACTAATACTACAATTAGAGCTTAAAACTCGTGGAACAGGCATTAATTCACATTGAATATTATTCTTTTTGCATCTACGTTCAAATTTGATGGCTCCTGAATGTGTGAAAAACAAAATGGTGTAAACCATTTTTACTTCCTAGCCTCTATAATGAAAAGCTCATCTTTTTCTAGTATTGTTGCTGTATAGCCTACACTATTTAAAAATCTTTCAACATTGAATTTTGCTGTATTGTTGTCTACTACTATATCTATCCCTTCAGGATATTTTTCCAATGATTTTTTAGTCATTAATACAGGTTGAGGGCAACTCATACCACATGTATCTATTCTGTTCATATAGTTACCTCCTCTTTTTTAGTGTCTTTTAACACTTTTCCCGAATTGAAATATGAAATAACTCCTAAAAATGCAAAGCATATAAATACAGCAACCTTCCCATTAAAAGTCGCACCTTCTGCACTTGAAGCCAATCCAAAGTTATGAGCTATTGCAGCACCTACCAACATTCCCATTACTGTAACTACAGAGTCTGTATTGCCTTCACCTGATAGAATAAGCTGTCTTAGAGGACATCCCCCTAATAAAACAGAGCCCCATCCTACTACTGCCATGCCTAGAAAATTCCATAGGCCATCAGTATGTGCTATAGGCTGACCTTCAAATCCAAGATGAAAATATCCAAAAATTAAATTTGTAATAAAACTAAATACTATGATAGAAATAAATCCAAGCAAAAGATAATTATCCTTGAAAAGTATCATATCACGAGTACCGCCAACCATACATAATCTAGTTTTTTGAGCTAATGCTCCTACTATCAGTCCAGCTGCAAGTGACACGATAATAGGTGCCGTCATTGATCCCGGTCCTTTTTCACTAAAGAATATAAAAGCTGGTGCAATTAAAAGAAGTAATAAAAGTCCTACGTTTACAGCAGGATAAATATATCCTTCAATATTAGGCATCTTGTAATTTCTTTTAAGATTAAATCCTTTGTTTAGAAATTGAACGCCAACAAATATTCCTACTACAAAACCAGCGATTCCTACTATGGCATTTAAATCTCCGCCACCAAGTCTTAATACCATTCTCAAAGGGCATCCAAGGAACATTAAAGCTCCTATCATCACTACCATTCCCAACATAAATCTAGCAAATGGAGATGAACCTCCTCTTGATTCAAATTCTTTATTTTTTAAAGATAATAAAAAAGCTCCCAAAACAAGACCTACGATTTCAGGCCTAATATATTGAACAACCTCTGCTCTATGTAATCCAATTGCTCCAGATATATCTCTTAGAAAGCAAGCAATACAAAATCCCATATTTGCAGGGTTGCCAAAATAAACAAGTAATACAGAAATAATTCCAATAACTCCTCCTGCAATAATAATTTCCCTTTTTTCCCTCATATTACCACCTCCACAGTTTGTTATTAGTTTAACACTTAATATTTGCAAAGTAAAATAGATTAATCTAATAG
>DAIUFH010000059.1:0-14083 GCA_036844705.1 Tissierella sp. | reverse complement strand
AGTTGCTGTAAGAAAGCCGTGTTTCAGGGGCTGGACGCCCCTGACCACGAGATTCATGATGGAGGTTTTTAATAATGAAAAACAATATCCTGAGTTGCCAAGCATTGCATATTCATTCCAGATATATTCAAAGCAATACGACACCGGTAATTACAGGGAGCCCATGTTCTATGGTAATGCTATACCTGATACCTTTCCACTGGTAATTCAGCCTACAGAAATAATAGATGGAGCCATATCAACCTGTGGAGGTTACAGATGCCTTACAACATATGATATCCAGAACCATCCTATTATTACAGAACTTATGAGAAGGCATGGGAAGGATTTGAATTTTACGGGAACAATTATTACTGTTACTTCAGTCGAGGCTAAGCATCGTAGTCTGACTTCTAAGTTTGCAGCGAGTCTTCTAAAGGAGGTTCTTCATGCAGATGGAGTAGTAATTACGAAGGGAGTAGGTGGAGCGTCTACCCTTTGTGTTGGAGCCATTGCATCTGAAGCTGAAAAGCTTGGAATTAAGGCTGTACCAATAATACAGATTTTAAATGCACAGAGTAATATGTCTACAGAATGTCTTATTACTGAAAGTAATGTTGATTCTATAGTTACTTCTGGTACCTACTATCACAATTATATATTACCTCCCGTAGATGTATTATATGGAGGTCCAGAGGATGCATTATTTATGAGTGGAAATGATGGTGTTATTGATGGGCATAAGATAGCTACAGGGAAACCAGCTATGGGAGAGGTAGTTTGTTCTTCCATGAAGCATGTGGGAATGATGAGCCAAACAGGAAGCTGTTATAGTACAGGTGTAGATTATTAAATTTAAGGAGGCATAATATGGGTAATAAAAAATGGCGTGCTGTATGCTTTATAAATCAATTCTTTGGACAAATTGGAGGAGAAGATAAGGCCTCTGTTGGCTTCAGTGTATCTGATAAACCTGTAGGACCAGCAATATTATTTAATTCGAAATTAAATGGTGAATGTGAAGTAGTTGGAACTATAATTTGTGGAGACAATTATTTTGCTGAGAATATTGAGAGTGCTGTAGAAGAAGGTGTAAGATTAGTTAGAGATATGGAGGCAGATATTTTCTTTGCAGGACCTGCTTTTAATGCTGGAAGATACGGAATAAGCTGTGGGAATATGGCTTCAGCGGTTGGTAAACAATTGGGTATTCCTACAGTTACAGCTATGTATCCAGAAAACCCTGCTGTTGAATTGTTCAGAAAAGATACTTATATAATGAAGACTAAAATTCTTTCTTCAGATATGAGAAATATTGTACCTAAAATGGTAGATATCGGGTTACGATTTTTAAAGAATGAGCATATTGGAAGTGCAGCTGATGAAGGGTATATTAAACGTGATATTATAAAGAATGAATATCTGGATAGAACTGCAGCTGAAAGGGCAATAGACATGGTTATGAAAAAAATAAAGGGACAACCTTTTGTAAGTGAAGTGTTACCTCCAGAATTTGACACAGTAGAGCCGGCGCCTGCTATTAGGGATATGGCAAAGGCTAAGCTTGCACTTGTTACAGATGGAGGTCTTATACCTGAAAGCAATCCTGATAAATTAAAGCCAAATGGAAGTACCAATTGGGGAGAATACAACTTTGAAGAACTTTTAGAAAATAAGCACTTTGTTATTCACAGTGGTTATGATGGAACATCGGTATTGGAAAATCCATATCGTTTATTCCCAAAGGATGTTCTTGTAGATCTTGTCAATGAAGGTAAGCTTGGAGAACTTAATGATAATGTATTTGTAACCTGTGGAAATTGTGCATCAATAGATTCTGCAAAGGGAGAAGGACAAGCAATTGCTAAGAGACTTCTTGAATCGAAGGTTGATGCAGCAATTCTAACTTCAACTTGAGGCACTAGTACTCGTTGTGGATCAACGATAACTAAAGAAATAGAAAGAGTGGGAATACCAGTAGTACAAATTTGTGCAGTTTACGATATTGCAAGATCCATAGGAGTATCAAGAATATTGAGAGGTTTTGCTATTACTTGCCCTGTTGGTAATCCTAATTTAGCAGCAGAAGATGAAAAGAATTCAAGACGAAGATATATAGAGAAGGCTTTAGAAATGCTTCAAAGTATAGGAAAGTCAGATGAGGTTGAAGACGTATAAATAGTAATCGAAGAGTAAATGAGCTTATAAAGTCTTAAAAAAAGCTTCTAATTTTCTAGGTAAAAATCAATATCAACAAATGTTTTTAAGTAAAATAAAATATTAATTAAACAAAGAGTTAATTTCAAACTTTACAATGAGATAAGAGGCGATAAGAAGATGAGAAAAAAACTATTAGGAGTGGATTTTGGAACAGGTGGATGTAAAGCTACTGTAATAGATTTAACTGGAAATATTCTAGCTACGGCTTTCCAAGAATATTCTTCTGAGCATAGATATCCTGGATGGTCAGAGCAAGATCCTAAGCTTTGGATAGGTTCACTTATATATACTATAAATAGTTGCAGAAAGCAGCTTAATAATAATTTTTCTGGGATCTTGAGCATGGCAATAACGGCTTCAACTCATAATGCTGTTTTATTAGACGGTAATGGGGAAGTTATTAGAAATTGTATAATGTGGAATGACCAAAGAAGTGGAGAACAGTGTAAAAGACTTAAGGAGAAATATGGAGATCAAATATTTGAAATAGGTATGCAAATGCCAACTCCAACATGGACTTTACCTCAGCTTTTGTGGATAAAGGAAAATGAGCCTGAAAACTATAACAGGATTTCAAAGCTTATGTTTACTAAGGATTATATAAGATCTTTTGTTACGGGAGATTTTTGTACAGATGTCGTAGATGCTCAGGGAAGTCTTCTGTTTGATGCGAAGAACAACAGATGGTCAAAAGAACTATGTGATATAATTTCTTTACCATTAGAGGTATTACCTCCTGTTAAAGCTTCAAAAGAAGTAGTTGGATATGTTCAGAAAAAGGTATCAGATTTAACAGGTTTGCCAGAGAGCCTTCCTGTAATTGCAGGATGTTCAGATACGGCAGCTGAGGATTTAAGTGCAGGAGCAGTAAGATCAGGTCAGATAATTGTTAAGCTGGCAACAGCAGGTAATGTAAATATTATATCTGACACAAGTAACCCTCATAAGAAAACATATACATATCCTTATTCTATTGAAGGAATGTGGTATACAGTAACTGCTACAAATAGTTCTGCAGCTTCATATAGATGGCTAAGGGACAGTCTTTATTTAACTGAGAAAAACATCTGTGAATTAAAGGGTGAAGATATATATATAAAAATGGATAATGATGCAGCTTTAGTTGAGGTAGGTTCAAAGGGACTTATTTTTCACCCATATCTATTAGGTGAGAGATGTCCATATTTTAATACTGATTTTAGAGGTAACTACTTTGGAGTAAGTATGATACATGATAAAAAATATTTTGCAAGAGCCTTGCTAGAAGGGGTGGCATATAGCCTGTATGACTGTTTTAATGTTTTGTCAAATTTTAATAAGGATATAATGGATATAAGAATTATAGGTGGTGGTGCCAAAAGTGAGCTTTGGTGTCAAATTGTTAGTGATGTTTTTGGACTTGAAGTTAAATATCCCAAGAATGCTGAATCTTCTTATGGAGGAGCTCTACTTGCCGGTGTAGGTGTAGGGGAATTTGATAATGAAATAATAGTAGGTGATAGCTGTGTTCAAATTGTAAAAACATATTTACCAAATATGGAGAACCATGAAAAATATATGAAATTTTTTTCAGTTTACAGGGAAATAACGTCAGCATTAAAACCAATATGGGAACGAGTTTCGATACTTCGTAACTAACTTAATAGGATACTGGATATTAAGTTGCTAATGGTTCTTAAGATATATACCTTTAGATAGAAGTTACTGTAACTTAACAACTCATTAAATATTCATACTATAATTAAAACACTACAAATCATGTAGTGCTTTAATTATAGTCACCAAGTATGATTATCAATCATCTGGTATTGCTTGTTTTATTCTTCTTCCTATCATATCTTCCTTAGCCTTTCCAAGGCTTTTAAGTATAATGTTAATAGATTCTAATGAATTACCTGATTTCAATGATTCGATTAAGTCCATGTGATATTTAGGCGTATTACTTACTACTTCATTTTGGTCAAAAATATTGTTGTTTGATTTTGTAAATTCAACTGTAAATAGCTGCATAATCGTTTCATAAATTGAGAATAAAAAATCATTATTAGCAATATGGGCTATTTCATAATGAAATTCCAAATCGGTTTTCCAGTATTCTTCCTTGTTATCTAAGTTTTCTATTATATTCTTGTTAAGTTTTTTTAAGAGTTTTATGTCATCTTCTGTTGCTTTAAGGGAAGCTAAATAGGCAAATCCAATATCAAATATAATTCTAGCTTCATAAAGTGATTGTGTTTCTAATCCTATGTCAATAAAATATTTTAAGTTATTTAAAATTGCAGTAGAAGGAGAATGAGCTATTACCAAACCATTCTCGTTTCTTTCTAGTATTCCCATTCCAATTAAGTAAGAGGTTGATTCTCTAATTGTAGCTCTTGATACTCCAAATTGAGCACTCATTTCAATTTCGCTAGGTAATATTTCTCCTATATTAAATTCATTCTTACTAATTTTTTCTATTATTATTTCAACTATTTTATCAACAAGTGTAGTTTTTTTGACTTTAGGTAGTACCATGTTATCATTCCTTTCATCATGGAAAATTACAAAAACGTTTTTCATGACCATTTATAATATTATTATAATATTTAAAAGTAATCAATACAAACTTTTCTATTTTTCAATTGCTTATCATAAAAATAAATCTAAAAATCCTTGAAAACATGTTGACGAAAAAACATTATAGTGCTATCATATTGTCAGACAGTAATACAATAGGAGGTGTTTTAAATGATCGATAATAAGATCTCAGTTATAGGTGCAGGTAGTGGTGGTATTGCTTTCGCAACATATTTTGCTAGTAAAGGTAAACAAATTATGGTTTATGACAACGATTTCGCCAAGATAAATTCATTAAAAAGAAAGAAAGTAGTGAATGTTACAGGTGTTTTAAATGCAAATATTGATTCATTGATGTTTACGTCAGATATTAAAGAGGTGATGGTCAATTCAAGACTTATAATGGTTTCTATTACTACAAATAATATTTCTGTTCTGGCAGAAAAAATGGCTCGATTTGTAAAACCTAATCAAATAATTGTATTAAATCCAGGACACACTTTTGGAGCGATTGAATTTATTTACACACTTAAAAAGAATGGAGTTAAAGATTTACCAATAGTTGCTGAAACACAGGATTTAATATTTGCTTCTAGATTAGATAATAACTATGATTTGAAAATTAACGGTATAAAGAAAGTAATGGACATAGCAACATACAATCCTAATGACATTAAAGAAGTTATTTCAAATTTATTACCATATTTTTCTCAATTTAATCAAGTTGAAAACGTTTGGATTACTAGTCTAAATAACATATCTAGCATTTTGCATCCAATCCCAATGTTATTAAACTTATCAAGAATTGAGAGGAAAGAAAACTATAGGTACTACTTGGATGGGATAACTGAAACAATTACAGAATTTATGACTAGAGTGGATCAGGAACGTTTGGATATTGGAAAAGCATTAGATGTAGACTTGATATCGGTTATAGACTGGATGAAAAATGCCTACAATACACATGGAAATACAATATATGAATGCATACAGAATAATAATGCCTATAGTCAAATAATTGGACCTAAAACCATTAAACATCGCTTTATATATGAAGATATTTTATCTGGACTTGTACCTCTTGCAGCAATGGGACATAGTTTAGGCGTAAGTACCAAAATGATGGATACCTTTATTGATTTAGGAAATATCGTAAGTCATAGAGATTACAGGAAGGAGGGAAGAAGTTTAGAAAAGATTGGCTTGGATCAATTACAGGCCGATGATTTAATAAGTCTCTTTAAGTTACAATAATAGAAATCAAATTAAGGAGGAAAATTAGTATGAAAAAATGGCTTAAAGTTTTATGCGTAGTTTTGGTGTTGTCCTTACTATCCGGATGTAGCAGTTCAGGCAGTGCATCTAAAGATAAAGATGATGGTAAGATGACATGGAAGTTGGCACATATTCGTCCTGAAGGCACAAGGACAGATGATAGTGCAAGATGGTTTTCTGAGCAACTAAAGGAAAAAACAGATGGAAGAATTGAGATTGAAATATATCCAAATTCTGAATTGGGAGATTATTCTGTTGTACAAGAGAGAATTGGACTAGGAGACGTGGAATTACAGCTAGCTTCTGTAGGCTATAATGTCGATAAAACACTTGCAGTACAAGTTGCGCCATATATAGTCACTGACTGGGAAATGGCTAAAAAGTTATATAATATTGAGGATGGTTTAATTGCCAATTATGTAGCGGATAGACTTGAAGCTCAGAATATAAAACTCTTAGCAGTTTATCCTCAATATTTTGGAGCAGTAGCTTTGGCAAAAGAACCAAATGATCCATATAATCCAGATGCTTCTAAAGGATTAAAAATTAGAGTTCCTTCTTCAAAATCATGGGATGCATTGGGACAAGGATTAGGTTTCCAAACAACACCATTGCCTTCTTCAGAAATTTTTACATCGATACAAACAGGTGTTGTTGATGGTGCTATTGGAGCAGGGACAGAATCCTATTATACACAATATAAAGAATTGATAGATTATGTTATGCCAATTAAGACACACTTTGAATGTCATTGGCTATATATGAACAAAGAATTATATGATGGCTTATCTGATGCAGATAAAAATATAATTGATGGATTATCAAAGGAATTGGAGAAGTTAGCTTTTGAACAGGCAGAAGAGGAAGATGTTAAATATGATAAGTTGTTTAAAGAAGAAGGCACAACAGTTTATGATTTTACTGATGAGCAAATAGAAGCGTATTCAAATAAAATTAGATCGGAAGTATGGCCGGAATTAGAGAAAGAGTATGGTAAAGAGATATTTGATCAGATTAAAGAGGCTATAGGATATAAATAAAATTATAGGAGGTTTATATGAAAACAGTATTATTAGTTGATTTATTAGACAATGTTGCAGTTGCTACTTTAACCATACAAAATGGAGAAAAAATAAAAGTAGGAGATGAGATTATAGTTGCTAATCAAGAAATACCTATTGGACATAAAGTAGCTATTAAAGATATCAATAAAAATGAATATGTATATAAATATGGTGTGCCGATTGGAGTATCCAATACTGAAATTCAGAGAGGAGATTATGTTCATACACACAACGTAATTGATGTAACAGAAGATTTGTGTAAAGGTTATATTGATGACTTTATGAAGGGGGTTGCGGAAAATGCATAGTTTTGATGGTTATCAAAGATCAGATGGGTCAGTTGGTATACGAAATTACATATTAGTTGTATCAACTGTACAATGTGCTAATAACGTTGCAATACGTATTGCAGAAAAAACAAATGCAGTATCGATTACTCATGATTTTGGTTGCATGGAATTTGAAGAAAATTCAAATAGGACTGAGCTTGGTTTAATAAAAGCATGTGAAAATCCAAATGTATATGGAGTTATTTTAGTTGGATTAGGCTGTGAGCAAATAGATGCAAATAAAATGTACGATTATATTAAGGGTATAAATAAACCTGTCTACAAGATTTTGATTCAAGAAGAAGGCGGACCAAAACAGGCAATTGCTAAAGGCATAGAATATGCTAATAAATTAGAAAAAGAATCAATAAAAGAACAAAGAGGTACTTTTGGAGTTGATAAGCTTATTGTTGGTGTTCAATGCGGTGGTTCTGATTGGACTACTGCTCTTGCAGGTAATACGGTAATTGGTGCCATGACAGACTTGATTGTCAAAAATGGAGGAACTGTATTAATGTCGGAAGTAGTAGGATTTCCAGGAAGCGAACATGTTGTAGCTAGTAGAGCTGTAAACAAAGAAGTAGGTATTGCAATATTAGATATGGTCACTGAATTAAGAGAAGATTATATTAAGCAATATGGACAGACTATTGAAGAAGTTAATCCTACTCCAGGGAATAAAGCTGGTGGAATTACAACATTAGTAGAAAAATCAATGGGAAATATTAAGAAAATGGGATCAGTACCGGTTCAAGGTATTATACAAGTAGGAGATAAAGTACCTCATCCGGGATTATGGGTATTAGATTGTAGAGCACAGGGACCTGATTCTTTTGTGACAACAGCATTTGCTATGGCAGGTGCCCAAATAACTGCATTCAGTACGGGAAGAGGTTCACCTCTTGGAAATGCAGTAATGCCATTGGTGAAAATAACAGGCAATCCGAAAACCTATAAATCGCTAAATGGCATAATGGATTTTAATGCAGGAAGAGTAATACTTGGAGAAAATATTGATATAGTTGGAGAAGAGCTATATAAGAAAATAATTGAGGTTGCAAATGGTGCTATAACAAAATCTGAAGATAATATGAACTTCGATTATACGATTCCACGTGATATTAGATAATCAACAATGAACTAAATATTGGAGGTTTCATAATGGATATTAAAAACAATAAATTATTAGCAAGAATGGATTCAATACAAAATGTTATCAATACAATTTGTTTGGCTTCGTTGGTGATTTTGGTTATAGCTCAAATTATATTAAGATATGTGCTGAAATTACCTTTACTTGGTATAGAAGAGCTTATGATGTATCCTATAATATGGTTGTTTATGATAGGAGGTGCAAGTGCATCATTACGGGATGAACATATTGAATGTGGTATGTTAGAATCCTTCATATCCAATCCTAAAGTACTATCAAATTTTAACATAGTCAAATATTTTTGTTCATCAGCAATATCAGGAGTTATTTGTATATATACTTTTCAGATGGCTAAATATTCGTTTAAAATATGGAAGACAAGTGGAACGTTGTATATCCCAATGTTTTATGCTGAAGTTGCTTTATTCGTGGGGATGATATTGATGTTTGCTTACAGTATATTCCATCTATATAGAGTTTTCAAAACTACAAAAGATGGGAGGGACTTTAATTGACTCTATTTGTCATTGATATATTGTTACTTATTGTATTACTTCTAATAGGGGTTCCGTTACCTTTTGTATTTGGTGGTGGACTTATTTTAATGGTACTTTTCGGGGATATAAATGTAGTGGGTTTAATGATATGGGGATTTAATCAAATGCTAAGTCCAGTATTACTAGCAAGTCCATTCTTCATGTTAGCAGGTACACTAATCGCAGAAAGCGGTATTGCTAAAAAGTTAATGGAGTTGGCAAATTTGTTTATTGGCAAAGCAAGAAGTGGACTAGGCTTTATATCTATATTAACGTGTGGAATATTAGGGGCTATTTCAGGGAGTTGCTTTACAGGTGTAGCAGCAGTAGGACCAATTCTGATACCTGAAATGGAGGGAAGAGGATATGAACGTGGATTTGCAACTGCGTTAGTTACGTGTGCATCTGTTTTAGGAGCCTTAATTCCTCCGAGCATTCCAATAATTATTTATGGCTGGGTTACAGGTACATCTGTTTTAGGATCGTTTTTGTCAACTGTTGTACCAGGGATACTAGTCATAATAACATTTTCACTAATAAATTATTTGTATGTTAAGAAACTCCCTCCAGAAACACAAGATAATCTAGATGGAGATAATATTGATGAAAATGGAGTAAAGACTGCAGTAAAAAAGTCAACTGATGTTATTAGAACTGTTGTAAATGCAATTCCGGGGATTTTGATTCCAATCATAATACTTGGAGGTATATATGGAGGTATATTTACTCCAACTGAAGCTGCAGCGGTTGCTGCTGCATTAGCATTATTGGTTGGATTTTTTATCTACAAAGAGCTTAAATTAAAAAAGACTTATGAAATCTTTAAGACATCTTCTATTTCTATAGGTGCAATAATGGTTATGATGATGCTATGTTTAATGTTAAGCCAGACTTTTGTAATGATGAAAATTCCTCAGAAGTTGGTTAAAATCATTATGGGACTTACAAGTAATAAATATGTAATTCTAATACTTATAAATGTATTTTTAGCTTTTATGGGAATGATCGTTAACGACTCAACTGCAATAATTCTAACTGCACCATTGTTATTGCCATTAATAACTGAATTAGGAATGTCTCCAATTCAATTTGCAGCTATAATGACCATAAATTTAGCGGCAGGAAGTTTAACTCCTCCGTATGCAAGTGTACTTTATTATGGGATGAAAATAGGTGATGTCAAATTTAATGAAATCATCGGTCCAGCTATGAGAATTTTATTGGTTGGATATGTCCCTGTACTTCTATTAACAACATTTATTGAACCTATAAGTATGTTTTTACCTAGATTGTTAGGATACTAAATATTTAATTTAGAAAATAAGATGTAATGAATATATAATAGGATTTTGGTGTGTTATCGTTCTTGAATGGGTTGGGGAAGATCATATAAAATGATGTTAGAGATTCTTTATCCAAATTAAATCATCTTAAATCATCAATTTAATTTAAAATAATTTAAACTCTTTATAAATTATAGACTTCTAGTGAAAACTCTTTGGAAGTCTATAATTTTAATTGTATAATTAAAGATAAAGACTTGGATTAAATTTGCGTATTGATTTAATCAAATAACATATTGAAAGGGGAGAAATCATGATTACGTTAAAAGATGTACAAAATGCAAAAGAAAGAATAGCACCTTATATTATTAGGACTCCTTTGTTAAGAGTTCCAGCCCTTGATGATTATCTAAATTGTCAAGTATATTTAAAACCTGAAAATTTACAATATACAGGGTCCTTTAAATTGAGAGGTGCTACTAATAGGATGCTTGTATTAAGTGATGAGGAAAAACAAAATGGAGTTGTTTGTGCTTCAAGTGGAAATCATGCTCAAGGAGTAGCATGTGCAGCAAAAAGGCTAGGGATTAAGGCTACGATTGTTATGTCGAAAAATTGCAATCCTGTGAAATTAGAAAATGTTAAACAATTTGGTGCAGATGTAGTTATGGTTGGAAATTCATCAACTGAAAGAGAAGAAAAATCAAAAGAAATATCCCAAGCTGAGAAACGAACTGAGATCCATCCTTTTGCTGATGATTATATTAAAGCTGGACAAGGGACGATAGCTTTAGAAATATTAGATGATGAGCCAAATATGGATAAAATTGTAGTGCCTATAGGAGGTGGAGGTCTAATATCAGGTATAGCTGTTGCAGCTAAAGGCATCAAACCTGATATAACTATTATTGGAGCAGAGCCACAATCTGCAAATAGATATAGTGAAAGTTTAAAAGTTGGAAAACCAGTAAAGGTAGAGAACGTAAATACAATTGCAGATGGCACTCGAACTGAGCGTGCTAATTTAGGTAATCTTGAAATAATTAAAAAATATGTAGATATTTTAACAACTGTTGAAGATGAGGAAATAAGAAAAGCAATGAAATTGATAGTTGAAAAAGCAAAAATTGTTGCAGAACCATCATCTTCATTAGGAGTTGCAGCCATTAGTAAAAATAGTTTAGATATAAAAAGCGACGATAAAGTATGCTTTGTAATATCAGGTGGTAATAATGATCTTAAATTACTATCAGAAATCTTAGCGAATAAGATATAATTTAGTACGCATAAGGGACCAATGAAGAAGAACCTCAGAGGAGTTAAATCCAATGAGGTTCTTTTTAATATGTGATTATTAGTGCAAGACTACATTTCATAAAACTCAGGTTTTTCTTTAAGAAAGAAGACCCCTACTCCTCCAATTCCCAAGTGAACAGCCAAAACAGCACTTATTTCAAAAATAGTAGTTTTGCATCCAATTATAGTTTCTTTGATTTTTTGTTCAACGTTCAAAGCTGTCTTTAAATCATCAGCATGACTGATTGCAATTATTTGATTTGAAAATTTCTCTGTTCCTATCTTTACATCCCTTATTAATGTTTGAATAGTTTTTTTACTTCCGTGAATCACTTTAGAAACTATCATCTTACCATCTACTACTGTCAAATAAGGTTTTATATTCAATGCATTTCCCATAGTGCCTAATGTCTTATTTATTCTACCGCCTTTTGAAAGCCACTCCAAATCTGTTATGGTAAAGTAATAAGCTATATGATCAATCATAAATTGAATTTGTTTTATGATTGTTTCAAAGGAGAGATTCCTTTTAATCATTTTTATTGCCTGCATTGCTATTAATCCATTACCTCCGGCTCCTCCTTTGGAATCAACTATTTCCATCTTTCTTTCTGTATACTTTTCTTTATAAGTATCGATTATTTTTTTAGCAAAATCGTATGTACCTGATAATTTAGATGAAAAAGCAAGATAAATAAAATCATCATTGTTTGAAATACACTTATCAATAACTTTAGATACTGATTCAAAAGACACTTGCGAAGTCTTGGGAACATCTCCATTTCTCATGTGTTTATAAATAGTATGTGTATCAATGTCAATTCCGTCTAAATAAGAGATACCGTCAATAGTAATACTTAGAGGAATTACTTCAATATCATAATTATTCGTTATCTCACTGTTTATATCACATGCACTATCTACAATCAACTTTATCATTATTAATCTAACCTTTCATATATTATTCAAGAAATTAAGCTTACCTAATTATACTATTGTTTAGATTGTTTGTAAATATTGAGCAGTTTGCCATTGGTTGACATTATAGTATATGAGTTATTCTAAACCCATATTCTCTATAATAAGATTTTCTAAGGATTCGACCCCTTTAAAATTTAAATGTACACCATCTTGTTCAAAGTATTCAGGATGCTCGGAAGCTATAGAATACCAATCAATTAATGTTACATTTTCACGTTCTTCAGCTTTTCTATTTAAACTCTTGTTGACTTTGCTTTCCCAAGGACGTGGTACTCGAACATTTATTAGAAATACATGTGACTCTGAGAAGGAATCGAGCAATCCATCAATTTGCTTGTTTGTAAAGTAGCCATTTGAACCTAGCTCAATGATAACTGCTTTATCGGAATCATTAAATTTAGCATATTGGTTAGCTAAAGTTGTTCCCTCTGACATTTGTCTTCCTATCTTACCGTCAATAGTGATGTTTTCATATTTTTCATTAAGACTTGGAGCTACATCTAATAAAATAGAGTCCCCTATAGCCAATATTTCTTTATAATTATCATTTTTTATAGGAATATTTTTTTCTTCATCTTCAACTTGGATTTTCTCATCATTAAGGTTATTATCAGTAGTTTTGGCCTCAATAGTTTTGTCCTTGGTAATTTGATTTGCATTTTCCGCATTCGCATTTATTGATTTAATCCTTTCAGTATTTATAGTACCTATGGAAAAGGATATAATCACGAAAAATGTCAATATCACAGTTGCTATTCTTCCTAGGGTTAAATGATTGAAATATCCACATAGTCCATATTTTCTAAATGGCAGTTCTATAAATCGATATGAACATTCCGCAATAATACATGTAACAATTAGCTGAAAAAATACACGTAAGTATGACGGATTTCCTATCTCGTGGATGGGGGTACTTAAGACCATAATAGGATAATGCCATAGGTATATTTCATATGATCTTGTACCAATCCAGCGTAGGGGTTTCCACGAAAGTAAGGAATTTAAAATCCCTTTGGGATGACAAATACATGCTATGAGTAAAGCTGTGTTTAAACTAAATAAAAATAATCCACCTCTATATAAAAAAGAATTATATTCATCTATAAATACAACACTAGCCAAAAAGATAGCAAAAGAGATAATGCTCATGATCTTTAGCTTATTTTTTTGTTTTGAAGACATTTCCCTATAGAGAAGTTTTGTGTCTACTAGTACAATTGCTAAAAAACTTCCTATCAATAGTTCAAAGCAACGGGTATCTGTACCATAATATATACGGCTTGGATCTGCATCTGGGTTGTAAAGTATTCCCATCAAAGCTGCTGAAATCAAAGCCCCAATAAAAACTGAACGTGGAAGCTTGTGGGACTTTTTAGTTGCCTTAAGTCCTATTATAAGTATAATTGGC
>DAIUFH010000058.1:0-14228 GCA_036844705.1 Tissierella sp. | reverse complement strand
CCCCTGTTACAGAAAATTCAACTATATACATATGAAAGTTAACTTAATGACATTGGACTGTAAATAGTAACAAATGAATTACTCATTGAAAAAATACTTATTTTAATGTCTGTCAAACACTTTTGAAAATGTACCATAAATCTCAAATTGTTAGAACTAGCTTTTGCTGGTGCTTTGATTTTGTTTAATGATTTGTTAAATGAGACGGCAAGGGTTCTGCTTTAGGAAGAACCCTTAAATTATGAGTATTCTTGTATAAAATGAGCCACTAGTCCAGTCAAAGTGAGCCACCATTCCTGCTTAAACTGAGCCATAATTCCTGAAGTAGTGAGCCATTTACATAAAACCTTTATAATGTAGTTATACATCTAACCTTGATATAAATACATGTGAAAGGAGTATCAAATATGGGAAAAATAATGGGCATTGGTTCTATAAATGAAAATACCAGAGTATTCTATGAAGAAAGTTTAAAAAACATATTAGGAGATAAGCATTTAATAAAATCTTATAATTTTAGGGAGTACAATGGAGATTTAATAGATGTAGATATACTGCTCATTTCTACACCAATTATGATAAATATGATAAAGAAATTTATAAAAAAGATAATTGTGATTAGAAGAACTTTTAATAAAAAAGCATTTGATCAACTAAATGAAATACCTAAAAATATTAAAGCATTTGTGGTTAATAATGGTATAGATTCCACATTTGAAACAATTTCCTCAATATATTCCTTGGGATTTGAATTTAAACTTTTTCCACAAATATCCTGGTATAGAACCATTAGAGGATATAGATGTTGCTATTACTACAGATGAAGCTCATCTAATTCCACATCATCTAAATAAGATTTATAATATTGAACATATAGTATATGATATGGCGACCCTGTTGGATTTATTAAATGAGTTAGATATGAATCAAAATGAAATAGATGAAATCTTATATGACTACCAAGGGACCATAACTCCATCTGAACTAGGCGTAAGTTCTCTATTTGGGAAGAGTATAACTACTAAACAACAAATGGATGCTTTACTTGATTCTATAAATGATGGTGTCATAAGAAGTAATCCTCGGGGTTTATATAACTCTTGTAAATAAGAAATGCAAAGAAATTCTAGAGGATATCCCTCTTATATTCCAACATTTTTTAGATAATCTAAATTGCAAAAAGCAGGTTTCTAAAGAAGTGCTATATATACTAAATAACTATAAATGGCCTGGCAATATTAGGGAACTAGAAAATTTAGCCATATATTTAGCAGAACTAGGTTCAGATATAATTGATGTTGGAGATTTACCTGCAAATTTTGGAGAAGCATTAACGGATAATAAAAATAGTGAGCTAAGTGATATTGAAGTAGAAATCATAAAAATATTATATTCTAAAATGTTAGAAAAGGAAAAGATAGGTAGAAATAGCTTGGTAAGTTTTCTTGAAAATAGAAGTTTCTACTGTACTTAGAAAGAAGTAAGAAATATTCTTTATAAATTACAGAATGAAGGATATGTAGATGTAGGAAAAGGACGTCAAGGAACGAGATTGTCTCAAAAGGGAGTAAAGTATTCAATTAACAGTTTATAAAGCTTTTAGTTTCGAAGATTGCCTTTGGCGGCTTTTTTGTTTTTAGTCATAAAAATTTAGTTATATTAATTTTGAAAAAATACTTATTCAGCCTTAAAGAGTAAATATTTTTCGAGATAAACATACCCAAAGATGTAGTAATAAATGGTATACTAATAGTAATTGGAGTGTTGACATTACTACATCTGAGGGGGATTTTAATGAACCGGATAACTAGGAAAGAAAAAAGAAGGCAACAAAAGGAAATAAACTTTTTCGAGGAATTTTTAAGAATCAAAAACCATTTCTTCAAAGGTATAAATACTAAACTTAAAAATGTAAAAGATAGTAGACATCCAAGCTACATAGAGTATTCGCCTGATATAATTCTGTTTACAATGATTATGAAAAATGTGACTGCCCTAGGGAGTATGAACAGGATGACAGCTGAATTTAACAAAGAAGAGTGCATAAATAATGTAGCCATGTCACTAGGATATGAGAAACTAGAAGAATTACCTCATCACGACACAGTTAATAATTTTTTAAAGAAACTAAATCCAGTTGAGATTGAAGAAATAAGAAAGTACATGATAAAAGAATTATTTAAGAAAAGATGTCTAGAGCAATATAGATTATTAGATAAATATTGGACTATCGCTGTAGATGCAACAGGTATAGTATCATTCTCCGATAGACATTGCGAACATTGTTTGAAAAGAGAGTATACAAATAAAGATACAGGTGAAGTTGAGAATACAATCTATTTCCATTACGTATTAGAAGCTAAATTAGTAGTAGGAGATATGGTATTTAGTATTGATACAGAATTCATAGAGAATGAAAATCATTATGAAAAACAAGATTGTGAATTAAAAGCATTTAAAAGACTAGCAGAAAGATTAAAGAAAAATTATAAAAAATTACCAATATGTATATTAGGAGATAGCCTATATGCAGTAGAACCAATATTTAAGTTATGTAAAGAATATAAATGGCAATATATATTTACCTTTAAAGAGGGGAGAACTAAAAGCGTCTGGTTAGAATTTGAAGAGATAAAGAAGATTGAAAACAATAATAAAGGCAAAGGTTATACCTGGGTAAATGAAATAGTATATAAGGAAAATATAGTAAATGTCTTAGAAGCAAAGTTAGTAGAGAATAAAGAAAAGAAGGAGTTTACATTCATCACTAATATACCAATAAAAGAGAAAAATATAGAAAAAATATTGTTTGCAGGCAGAAGTAGATGGAGAATTGAAAATGAAGGATTTAATAATCAAAAGAACATAAAAAACAATATAGAACACCTATGTTGTATAGACTATAATGCAATGAAAAATCATTATTTGCTGGTACAAATAGCGGATATATTAAGGCAATTATTTGAATGTGGATATGAGTTAATTAGAAGCTTAAAAGCATCAATAAAAGAAATATCTTCAAGGATATTAGAATCTTTTCGAAGAGACACTCTAACACCTGAAGATATCGCCAATTCAAATAAACGTATACAAATACGTTGTTTATGATAAGTCTATTATAGCAAAGGTGGAGATTAATGGGAAGTAAAAAACAAAATTAAAATATAAACTTATCCACAAAAATGAAAAAGAGGGATATTCCACCCCTAGAGTGTGGATAAATTTCTAACTAAAACAAATATATTGTGGATAATTTTTAAATGAAGAGGATTAAGCGTTTTTCGAGGATTATATAAAAATTTACTCGTTGGTGCTGATACTTATTTAAGTGACTTGACACTATAAATTTATTAGCATATAATGAAAAAAACATATATTTTCGATGATAAGAAGGAGTAATTAAACCTCTTGGTTTTAGAGAGTCGACATTTGGTGGAAGTCGATACTAATGTTTGATGAAGACATCTTGGAGTTAGCAATTTAAAAATTGCTCGCAAGTTTTTTGCGTTAGAATTTTAAGTGAGGATTACCTAATTAGGGTGGTACCGCGAGTTAACCTCTCGTCCCTTTATATAAGAGATGAGAGGTTTTAATATTTTTTGAGGAGGAATAAAAATGGGTGAAAAGATGGGAAACTTAAGAAGGACTACCATGTGTGGTCTATTAAGACCAGAAAATGTAGGTGAAGAAGTAGTATTAATGGGATGGGTTCAAAAAGAGAGAAATCTTGGGTCAATTATATTTGTTGATTTAAGAGATACTACTGGTATTACTCAGATAGTTTTTGATGATACGATTTCTGATGAATTATTTACAAAGGCAGAAAAAGTCAGAGCTGAATATGTTTTAGCAGTAAGAGGCAAGGTGCGTCTAAGATCTTCTATAAATAAAGAGATTCCTACTGGAGAAATAGAAGTATTGGCTGATGAACTTAAAATATTGGATGAGTCTATTACCCCTCCAATATATATAAAAGATGATGATAATGTTTCCGAGACCATGAGACTTAAATACAGATATCTAGATTTGAGAAAGCCAAAAATGCAGGAAAATCTAAAACTTAGAGCAAAGACTGCAAAGGTAGTAAGAGATTTCTTCTATGAAAACAACTTTGTTGAGGTTGAAACGCCAATGTTAACAAAACCAACTCCTGAAGGCGCAAGAGACTACCTAGTACCTAGTAGGGTCAATCCAGGAATGTTCTACGCATTACCTCAATCACCACAATTGATGAAGCAATTATTGATGGTATCAGGCATGGATAGATACTATCAAATAGTAAAATGTTTTAGAGATGAGGATTTAAGAGCAAATAGACAGCCTGAATTTACACAGATAGACGTTGAAATGTCATTCGTTGATGTTGAGGATGTTTTGAGCATAAATGAGAAACTTTTATATAGATTATTCAAAGAAATAAAGGGAATTGAAATAAAACTACCAATTCCAAGAATGACTTATAAGGAAGCAATGGAGAAATATGGAGTTGATAAACCAGACTTAAGATTTGGTTTTGAGTTTAAGGATATCTCAGATTTAGTTGCTAATTGTGAATTTAAAGTATTCACAAACGCAATAGAAAATAATGGTGCTGTAAAAGCCATCAATGTAAAGGGATATGGTGATAAGTTTACAAGAAAGGATATTACATCCCTTGAAGAATATGCAAAGGCTTATGGAGCTAAGGGATTAGCTTGGATAAAATTAACTAATGATGGAATCACTTCACCAATTGCAAAATTCTTTAACGATGAGGAGTTTAAATCTATATTAGAAAGAGTAGAAGGTGAAACCGGAGACTTAATACTAATTATTGCTGATAAACTTTCAGTTGTATGTGATAGCTTGGGAAATTTAAGGAACGAGGTTGCCAGAAGACTAAATCTATTATCCAATGATGATATAAAGATGGTATGGATTACTGAATTCCCATTGTTCGAATATGATGAAGAGGAAGGAAGATATGTAGCTAAGCACCACCCATTTACCCATCCGATGGATG
The DNA here is from genome assembly GCA_036844705.1 of Tissierella sp. Classification (GTDB taxonomy): domain Bacteria; phylum Bacillota; class Clostridia; order Tissierellales; family Tissierellaceae; genus DAIUFH01. The sequence goes on along the minus strand of DAIUFH010000058.1, from coordinate 9,226 downwards.
AGGATATTGATTTGTTGGAATCAGCTCCAGAGACTGTAAGAGCAAAAGCTTATGATATTGTTATTAATGGAGATGAAATGGGTGGAGGAAGTATTAGAATAAATAACTCTAATTTACAAAGCAGAATGTTTAAAGCTCTAGGGTTTACAGAGGAGGAGGCCAGAGATAAATTTGGGTTCCTGATGGATGCATTTCAATATGGAACACCTCCACATGGTGGGATAGCCTATGGTTTAGATAGATTGATTATGTTGTTTACAGATAGTTCAAATATCAGAGACGTCATTGCCTTTCCTAAGACTCAATCTGCAACCGACTTAATGACAGATGCTCCAGCTGTAGCCTCCGAAGCTCAACTAAAGGAAGTTCATGTAAGAGTCGACCTATAGTAGCCTCATATATTATTAGATTCTTTTATTAGACTATGATATAATGGGTATATATTAGTTATAAAAGATGTCTTGTATAGGAGGTGCAATATGGAACAGGTAGGTTTCGTTAAACGCGTTATAAACGATAAAGCTGAACTTGAAGTTAAACGTGCGTCTGGTTGTGGGAATTGTAATGGATGTGCAGGCGGTTGTGAGGTTAAGTCTCATTATGTTGTTTTAAAAAACAGACTCGATGCTAAAGTTGGGGATTTTGTAGAATTAAAAGGAGAACCAAAGAGCATCCTTAAATATATGTTTATTCTATATATGATACCTTTCATTTTTTTAGTAGCAGGTATCATAATAGGCGATAGTTACTTTAAATCCAATGGTTATGCTAGCTATGAGTTATTGAGCTTTGCTAGCGGCATGGTATCTCTTTTTATATCATTCTTTATAGTAAAAATTATTGATAAGAGAATTGCAAAATCAAATAAGGAAACTATAGTAATGACTAGGATATTATAAGGAGGAGGTAGCCTTTGGCTGAAAAGGATGAAATAATAAACAGGCTCAGAAGGGTAGAAGGTCAGATAAAGGGAATCCAAAAGATGGTAGATGAAGGTCAATTTTGTGGGGATATATTGATCCAGATTGCTGCAGCAAGATCTGCATTAAATAATGCTGGGGGTCTGATTTTAGAAAACTATATAAAGAACTGCCTTAATGTATCTTCAAGTGGAGTTGTGGAGGATGAAGATTTAGATAAGCTTATAGAGGTTATGCTAAAATATACAAAACAAAATTAGTTGCCAGCTACGGTGTTTTGATACTCGAAATTGGGTAAGAATTGCCGTAGCTGTATTTTTACTTTAATTTGTCATTAGATTTACATAAAACCTTGTATCAATGGTAAAAATTCTATATAATGGATTTGGTAATAAATCTAGGGTTAAGATTTATAAAACTAAAGAAGGAGGGAGTTTGAGGTATGGATTTTTCAAGTCTAGCAAAGTTTGATCCCGAAATTATGGAAATTGTGGAGAAGGAAATTAAGAGACAACAAACTCATATTGAACTTATTGCTTCTGAGAATTTTGTCTCTAAGCAGGTTATGGAAGCGATGGGGAGTCAGTTAACCAATAAATATGCAGAGGGCTACCCTGGGAAAAGATATTATGGTGGCTGCGAAGTAGTAGATTTAGCTGAAGATTTGGCAAGAGAAAGGCTTAAAAAATTATTTAATGCGGAACACGCAAATGTTCAACCACATTCAGGTTCCAATGCCAATTTAGGTGTTTATTTTGCAGTTTTAAAACCTGGCGATAAAGTATTGGGAATGAATCTATCCGAGGGTGGTCATTTAACTCATGGAAGTCCTGTAAACATTTCTGGGACATATTTCAACTTTGTAGATTATGGTGTTGATAGTGAAACAGAAGTAATAGATTATGATGTTGTTAGGGAAATTGCCATAAAAGAACAGCCTAAAATGATTGTAGCAGGTGCTAGCGCATATCCTAGAGAGATTGATTTTAAAAAGTTTAAGGATATAGCTGATGAAGTAGGTGCATATTTGATGGTTGATATGGCACATATTGCAGGTCTTGTAGCAGTTGGATTACATCAGAGTCCTATACCTTATGCTGATTTTGTTACGACTACCACCCATAAAACTCTTAGAGGACCTAGAGGCGGCTCTATTCTTTGTAAAGAGCAATATGCAAAGCAAATTGACAAGGCCATATTCCCTGGAATTCAAGGTGGACCTTTAATGCATATTATTGCAGCAAAAGCAGTTTCTTTTGGTGAAGCACTAAGACCAGAGTTTAAGGATTATCAAGAACAAGTTCTTAAAAACGCGAAAGCTTTAGCAGAAGGGCTACTAAATAATGGATTTAGATTAGTATCTGGTGGAACAGATAACCACTTAATATTGATAGATGTAAAATCAATGGGGCTTACAGGTAAAAAGGCTGAAACACTACTCAATGAAATTGGAATTGCTGCTAATAAAAATACAATTCCAAATGAAACTGAAAGTCCATTCATTACAAGTGGTATCAGAATGGGAACACCAGCTATGACAACTAGGGGAATGAAAGAAGCAGAGATGAAAGAGATTGCAGAAATCATTACATTAGCTTTAGATGAAAGCAATGAAAGAGAATCAATTAAAGAAAGAGTTTATGCTCTTTGCGAAAGATTTCCACTATATTAAACAATACTAAGCCTGCAGAAATCTGTAGGCTTACTCATTTAAATATTAAAATTAAGGCGGCAAATGATGGAACTAGGAAATTACAAAGAAAAAAGAAATATAATTGAAGATATTGTAATCGGAAGCATTGCAGAAGAATTGGAAATTGAACCAGGCGATATACTTTTATCTATAAATGGCACTAAGATAAAGGATGTCATAGATTATAAATATCTAATCTCAGATGATTTATTAGAAGTGGAAATTGGAAAGAAAAACGGTGAAATATGGGAACTTGAAATAGAAAAGGATTACAATGAAGACTTAGGAATCATATTTACAAATCCTTTAATAGATAAAGCCAAGACCTGTAAAAACAAGTGCATGTTTTGTTTTATTGACCAATTACCTCCAAATATGAGAGATACTTTGTATTTTAAGGATGATGATTCCAGACTATCCTTTTTACAAGGTAATTTTATTACCTTGACGAATATGAGTGAAGATGACATAGAAAGGATAATAAAATATCGTTTGAGCCCTATAAATGTATCAGTTCATACTACCAATCCAGAACTTAGGGTTAAGATGTTAAATAATAAGAATGCAGGAAAAGTTTATGAAATATTGAAGAGGTTTCATGAGGCAAGCTTAGAGGTCAATTGTCAGATTGTATTAGTGCCAGGTGTAAACGATGGTAAGGAACTAGTAAGAACTATAGATGATTTATCCAGTCTTTATCCTACTATCGAGTCAGTAGCTGTTGTACCCGTTGGTGTAACTAAATACAGGGAGCATTTGGCAAAACTAAAAACCTATGATAAAGAATCTTCTACTAAACTATTGGAGGATATTCTAATAATACAAGAGAAATTTTTAGCGAAAATGGAAAGCAGGTTTATATTCCCATCAGATGAGTTCTACTGCTTAGCCGATATGGAATTACCCTCCTACGAAGATTATGAAGGATTTCCACAATATGAAAATGGTGTGGGCTTGATGAAATCTTTTGAATACGAAGTAGAGGAAGAATTAGAAAAAATAAAGATTCCAATAAAAACTGAAGGAAAATTTATTATTGCTACGGGTACCTTAGCGTATGAATTTATTTGCGATATTGTGAATAAGATTAAAAAGAAATTTATTAACTTAGAATTAGTAGTAATACCAATTGAAAACAACTTTTTTGGTAAGACTATTACAGTATCAGGTTTGGTGACAGGAATTGATTTAATTAATCAGCTAAGGAATTGTAAAGACGCTGATAAGATTATCATACCTAAATCCATGTTAAAAAGAGATGAGGACATATTTTTGGACAATATTACAATAGATGAAGTGGAGAAACAATTGAACAAAAAAATCATTGCTTCCAATGTGGATGGTAAGGAATTTATTGAGTTTTTAAAATTAGGAGTGATGTAATGGAAAGAGCCATTGTAGCCATAGTTGGTAGACCTAATGTAGGTAAATCGACTTTGTTTAATAGACTTGTAGGAAGACGTATTGCAATAACAGAGGATACACCTGGTGTAACTCGTGATAGGATTTATGCTGAAGGAAATTGGTTGGGAAAATATTTTACTATTATAGATACTGGAGGACTGGAGCCTGATAATGACGATATCATCATGTCAAATATAAAAAAACAAGCTCAAATAGCTATTGACACTGCAGATGTTATATTGTTTGTTGTAGATGGTTTAGCAGGTCTTACTTCTACTGACAATGAAATTGGAGATATTCTTAGAAGGTCTGGTAAAAAGGTTATTGTTGTATGCAATAAGATTGATACATCTAAGACACCAGATGAAATTTATGAGTTCTACGAGCTTGGGCTGGGAGAGCCGGAAATAATCTCAGCCGAACAGTCTTTAGGATTGGGAGATTTATTAGATAGAATAATATCTCATTTTCCTGAGGATAAAGAGACTGATTATGATGAGGATTTAATCAGAGTTGCCTTTATAGGTAAGCCTAATGCAGGTAAGTCATCCCTGATAAATCATATTTTGGGTGAAGAAAGACTCATTGTTACTGATATACCTGGAACCACAAGGGATTCAATAGACAGTTATTTTACTTATGATAACAATAAATACGTATTTGTAGATACCGCTGGACTAAGAAGAAAAAGAAGCATATATGAGAATGTTGAAAGATATTCTGTTGTGAGAACTCTTGCAGCCATTGATAGGGCTGATTTATGTGTCCTTGTTATAGATGGTACAGAGGGTGTTACTGAGCAAGATACAAAGGTAGTGGGATATGCACATGACAATGGAAAGGGTATAATCATTGATATCAATAAATGGGACATAGTTGAAAAAGATGATAGGACATATCTTGAATTTGAAAAGCAGGTAAGGGAAAGCCTAGGATTTATTAATTATGCTCCTATAATATATACCTCTGCTAAGACTGGGCAAAGAGTACCTAAACTATTGGAGCTATTAAATGTAGTAAACAACAATTATACCTTACGAATCAGTACAGGGGTGTTAAATGATATATTAAATCAAGCTGTTCTAATGAATCAGCCACCTTCAGATAAAGGAAGAAGAGCAAAGATTTATTATGGTACGCAGGTAGGAGTGAAGCCTCCTAAGTTTGTTATATTTGTAAACGATAAAGAGTTAATGCATTTCTCATATATGAGATATTTGGAAAATCAAATACGTAACCATTTCGGGTTTGGTGGAGTACCAATTCAATTTGAATTAAGGGAAAAGGGTGAATAATTTATGAAGGTAATTTTTTTAATAATCCTTTCATATTTAATTGGTTGCTTTTCCTCTGCTTATTTAATTGGTAAGGTATTTAAGAAAATTGACATCAGGACTTATGGTAGTGGAAATGCAGGTGCGACTAATGCAGTAAGGGTTATGGGTAAAAAATTAGGAGTACTGACTTTTTTATTGGATTTTTTTAAAGGATTTATAGCTGTATTTATCGGTTATTGGATTTTAGGGTATAATGGAGGTTTAATTGCTGCAATATGTGTTGTAGTTGGACATGACTTTCCAATTTTCTTAGGTTTTAAAGGGGGAAAAGGCATAGCTACCACCATTGGAGTTATGGCTGTTTTGAATTTCCCTGCAGCCCTAGTTTCTGTTATTATAGGGTTAATAGTAGGAGTCGTATCTAGATATGTATCACTGGGCTCTATAGTTTTTCTTATTATTAATCCAGTTATGAATGCTATAATAATTAAGGAATTTAATCCAAATCTCCTTTTGACTACTATAGTACTAGCTTTAGTTGGATTATTTAGACATAAGTCAAATATACAAAGGTTAATCAATGGCAACGAAAACAAAATAGGTAAGAGGTAGGTGAATACATATGGAAAGAATCGGAGTATTGGGTGGTGGTAGTTGGGGCACTGCATTATCCATTTTACTTGCGAATAAAGGTTTTGATCTTGACATGTGGGTAAGAAATAAAGAACAAGTTATTACCATGAATAATACTAGGGAAAACAAGAGATATCTTCCTGATGTAAAGTTACCTGATGGTTTCAAAGTTTCTGGAGACATGGAAAAAACTATTCATAATAAAGATGTTGTACTTCTGACTGTACCAACTCATGGTGTTAGAGAAGCGTTATCCTTAGCTAAAAATTTTATAAATAAGAATCAGATTATAGTAAATGTGGCAAAAGGAATAGAGAATGATAGTTTAATGAGGATATCTGAAATAGTAAAAGAACTATTACCAGAAAACAAATATTGTGTTCTTTCAGGACCTTCTCATGCGGAGGAGGTAGCTATCAATCTTCCTACTACAGTGGTTTCAGCATCTGAACATAGAGATGTTGCTGAATATATTCAGGATCTATTTACAACTCCTACATTCAGAGTATATACAAATCCTGATATAGTAGGAGTAGAGCTTGGAGGTTCTTTAAAGAATATTATAGCCCTAGGGGCTGGTATCTCTGATGGGTTAAATTATGGAGATAATGCAAAGGCAGCTCTTATGACAAGAGGCATAATAGAGATTGCAAGATTAGGTACTAAACTTGGAGCGGATCCAAATACATTTTCAGGATTATCCGGGATAGGTGATTTGATAGTAACATGTACTAGTATGCATAGTAGGAATAGAAGAGCTGGTATACTTCTAGGACAAGGAATGTCCTTGGAAGAATCAGTTCAGAAGGTTGGCATGGTTGTTGAAGGTATAAAGACTGCTAAATCTGCCTATAAACTATCTGAAAAATTAAATGTCGAAATGCCAATTACCCAGGAGATTTATAATGTCTTATATAATGGTATAGAGGCGAATGAAGCAGTGATGAGGTTGATGGGAAGAGATAAGAAGCACGAAATGGAAGATATAGCTGTAAATCATGATTACAATTGGTAAATCTTTTAGCATTTGAATACCAAGGAGGGCTTAGCACTATGACTCCTAATATTATTTCAGTTGAAACCATAAGGGAAAAGACAGTTTCCATATTAAGAAATTATTGAACCAGATTCCTTAATAATGCAAGAAATTGAAAATGGAGGTATGGTTATATATGAAAAATCATTGTTAGAACCTAAACTCAACTAAGAAATAAAACAAGTTAATTCAAAAAAAACAAACTCTAAAGGTAAAATTTAGGTACAAATGAGTATTAGGCGGAGCTTCCACATTATCTAATTTACTGTAATTTTATTTTTAAGTAATATTTATGTTGTACAAACGTATATATATAATGTTAGTACTCATATTATGCGTTGAGGGGGGAAGAAAGTGGAAGCTTTCGATATATACAAAGATATAGCGGATAGAACCGACGGAGATATTTATGCTGGAATTGTTGGCCCTGTTAGAACTGGAAAATCTACATTTATAAAAAGATTCATGGAGCTTTTGGTATTACCAAATATGGAAAATAATTTTAAAAAAGAAAGAGCAAAGGATGAATTACCTTTAAGCGGCTCTGGAAAAACCATTATGACTACTGAACCTAAATTTGTGCCTAACGAGGCTGTAGAGCTTGTATTAAAAGATAGTGTAAAATTTAAAGTCAGAATGGTTGACTGTGTGGGTTACTTAGTAAGGGGAGCTCTTGGACATGAGGAAAATCAAATGCCTAGAATGGTTACTACACCATGGAGCGAAAATGCGATTCCTTTTGAAGAGGCAGCTGAAATAGGAACTAAAAAGGTTATTAAAGACCATTCAACAATTGGATTTGTAATTACTACAGATGGATCTATTACAGATATTGAACGAGCAAATTATATAAAAGCTGAAGAAAGAGTGATAAGTGAGTTAAAAGAAATTGAAAAGCCTTTTATTATTATACTTAATTCTAAACATCCAAACCTAGATAGTACTATTGCATTGAAAGAAAATCTAGAAAGCAAATATGGTGTTTCTGTTATAGCTATGGATTGCTTGAACATGGATGTAAATGATGTGGAAAGGATTTTTGAAAAATTATTATTTGAATTTCCTGTTAAAGAGGTCAATATTAATCTTCCGGGCTGGATAGATGGACTACCAAAGAATCATTGGATTAGAAGTAGTATCATGACTTCCTTAAAAGAATCAATAGTAGATTTAGAAAAATTGAATCAAGTACATGGCTCCCTATCACCACTTATGGATATAGATATAGTAAAAGGAGTAAATATCAATGAGATTAAACTAGGTGAAGGTGTAGTTAGTGCTGATATAAATCTAGAGGAAGGTCTTTTCTATAGGATTCTTAATGAAATTACTGGATATGAAATCGATGGAGATTATCAAATATTGAATCTTGTTAGTAAATTATCAGCTACAAAGAAGGAATATGACAAGATTGAAAAGGCTTTAAAAGAAGCTAAGGAGATAGGTTATGGTATGGTAAGTCCAACCCAGGATGAACTTGAACTGGCAGAGCCTGAAATCTTCAGACAAGGTAGTAGATTTGGTGTGAAGTTAAAAGCTAAGGCTCCTTCGTTACATGTGCTGCGAGCAGATATAACGACAGAGATATCTCCTCTTATTGGAACTGAAAAGCAATCTGAAGAATTGTTGCAATATTTCTTATCTGAATTCGAAAATGAACCTTCTAAGATATGGCAATCAAATCTATTTGGTAAATCATTGTATGATCTAGTAAACGAGCAGTTAAATACAAAGCTTACAACTACTCCTGAGGATTCAAGACAAAAGCTTAGAAAAGCACTTGAAAAAATAATGAATGATGGCAGCGGTGGATTGATTTTAATCATAATTTAAACGTTACAATAAATATGTTAAATTGCTAATATGGTAGAATTTGAAGCGGTTATCAAGCTTTAGGTTCTACTTTTTTGTTATACATCTTGTAAAAATGTTTAAAATTGGGTAGAAATGTGGTATACTTATTCCATATATAAGGAGGAATAACATGTTTGATTTTATTCTTATAATTTTCGTCATGCTACTTATATCAAGTACAATAGGATATATTTTAGTAGTACTGAAAGAGAAATTTTATTTGAAGAATAATATTATTTTATTAGATAATAAGTATGTCACTCAAGAACATCTTGACGATACAGATTTAAAAGAATTCTTTTTAGATGGTACCATGTTGAAATCTGGGGATGAAATAAGGGTTATAACTAAAAAGAAGGAAAAATATATTGGCACCTTAATAGGTGCAATAAAGAAGGAAAAGTCCATA
>DAIUFH010000057.1:4767-14312 GCA_036844705.1 Tissierella sp. | reverse complement strand
CCTCCTCTATAACGATGTATAAAGAAGGCTGCTCTTACATACCAATCACATATCATAGCTATCCAAATACCAATCATTCCAAAGTTCATATATTTGGCAAAGAATATTCCAAAGCCAATTCGTACTATCCACATAGAACCTACACCTATCACCATTGCATATTTCACATCGCTTGAAGCTCTAAGAGTATTAGGTAGTGTAAATGACAATGGCCATGATATACATGCATTTATACCATAAAAGAACACAACTTGTCTTGTCATTGCAGCAGTTTCCGGTGACAGATGATATGCCCTAATTATTAATGGAAGCACCATAAAAATAATTGCATTTATAAATATTAGTGAAGCATAAGCATATTTATGAAGCAATTTTGTATAATATCTTGCTTGTTTATAATCGCCCTTACCAACACATTGACTGACAACTGTTACCAGTCCCAATCCTATAGCTATACCAGGTAGATTTTGGAAAGATGTAACAGAATTGCCTACTGCATTTGCGGTTATTGATGATGTCCCAAATTGAGAAACTACACTTAGCAAAACAACCTTTCCAAGCTGAAACATACTATTTTCTACTCCATTTGGAATACCTATTTTTAAAATATTGCCAACCATATTCCCATCAAATTTGTATTTAAAATAGTCTTTAACGTGAATTATAAGTGTTTGATCTCTTAACAATACCAATATTATTAAAGCTGCAACAGCTCTAGAGATAAGAGTTGGAATAGCAACTCCTTCAACACCCATACGGAAGCCATATATTAACAAAGCATTACCTGTGACATTGATTGCATTCATAATCAAAGAGGTCTTCATTGTAACCTTAGAGTTCCCCATAGCTCTAAACAATGCAGCACCACAATTATAAATTGCAATAAACGGTATACTAGCAAAAACTATTGACATATAAGTATTGGCATAATCTGCAACATCTTTATCTATAGATCCAAATACCTTATTTAAAATAAATCCTCTTCCTGCATACATTAAGACCATAATGACAATTGAAATCAATGTAACGAATACAATCAATTGTTCCCCTGCCTTTGCGGCATTATCATCGTTATGCTCTCCTATATATTGACCTGCCACTACAGCACCACCTGTAGCCAATGCTGTAAATACATTGATAAGTAAAATACTTATTGAATCAACAAGAGAAACTGCAGATACAGCACTCTCACCTACACTGGCAACCATTATCGAATCCGACATTCCAACTGCTACTGCTAAGAACTGTTCTATTATCAATGGTACAATAAGTGCCAACAATTTCTTCTTAGAGAATAAATAATTACCTTCTATTTCATTTTCCAATTACTTCAAATCCTTTCATTATAAAACAATACAGGAAGTCTAGTTGACTTCCATTAATTTTGATTTCTTATTAATTTAAGAGATGCTAATACAATTGCAATATTTATCCAAAACATAAATAAAATACGATTATAGAACCAGATATGATCTGCCATGCCCATTACACAAAGTCCTAAAACCCCTGATAGTGAAGCAATCAATATATTGTTTATCTTCGGGTTTTTCTTTTCTCTTACTGCTCTAAATGCCTCTCTTAATAATCTAAATACCAAAACAATTAATGAAGCTACAGCTGCTATACCTGCTTCCAACCATAGTTGTACATATAGGTTGTGTGTATGAGCTACAGTAGTAAGCCCAAAAGATTTATATCTCTGATAAATAGTTGCAAATACACGATTACCCAATCCTACTCCTGTAAGCCAATAATCTTTTAACATAGCAAAAGCCGGTCCAAGAATCATTTGTCTATATTTAAGCGATGTATCATTTGAATTAAAAATTGTCATTATCCTCTTAAATATTGCATTAGGTAAAAATGGTATAGCTAATACACCTAAAAGTATAAGAAAAGGTACGAGTTTCCTGTTCCAAAAAAACACAAATATAAACATTGCCACAGCAAATGCAACCCAGGCTGATCTAGAGCCTGTTTTAAGCAATATTACCATTATAGGCATTAACAATATTAGCCAGAAGGCTTTCTTGATTAATGATTTCTCATTAAAAATTATAGTCCCAAAAAATGGTATTGTAAGTACCAATAGTTCTCCATATACATTTGGGTTTCCCATGGTAGAATAGACTCTTCCACCCATTCCCTGATTTATTGTTAAATCGGTTAGAGAAGGATTTACCTGAATCCCTACAACCAACCACTGATAAGCGCCATATAATGCGGTTAAAAAAACTCCAATCAATAAAAGCTTTATCATCTTATACAAATCATCATATGAGTTTATGCTGCTAACAATTACAATAATCGTTAAAAATGTTATAAAGTAATATGCTAAATAATTTATACTATCTCTGGGAAATAAGGACGTTACTGCTGCTATAAATATACTTATAAAAAATATAATTAAAGAAAAATCAATATCTTTTAAATCAACTTTATCCCCATTAGACATTATAACTTTAAATATAAATAATACAAAAAGCATTAATGAAAGAATCACTCCATAGGCATTGTACCATTTATGGTCAGGAATAATAATATTAACGATTAGGAAAAGTCCTAATATTATATTTAAATTATTAGTTATCAATTTTAATAATTTCATAAGAAAGCTGCTCTTAAAGGTACTTTCATATTTAAAATACCCCTTGCTCAACCAATTGATAGGTGTATTTATAAAAGCATCTAAAATTCTATATATGAAGCTCTTTGTCCAGAGTTCATTTAAATGATCAGGACCTTTAAAGGATGAAATAATCCTGCTATTATTAAATACTGCTTCCAAAGTTTTTTTCATCATAATCATCCTTTGCTACTTAACTGGTACTGCTTCTGATATCCTGCCATCCTTAAGAACAGAATTTCCTGCATATATTGTTACGGTCTGACCTACATAATATACCGATTTGTCTATTGATATACCACTACCACTTATAACTCCCTTAGCTTTCATAGTTAAATATAGTGAGGAATAACCTTCTCTACTTGAGCCTACAAGCTGTCCAGCATCATCTGGTTCCCAATAAACAGATGAACCAGGTGTTATCTCAACTACTTCTCCAAAATTTGCATTTTGTACTGATTCGGTAACAGGTGATCCTATTGAGATGCCATCAATTACATAGTCCGGAGTTTCTTCAATATAAAAAGAAATATAGATTTCCTGTGAGGAATTATCCATTGGAGCTGCTACCTTTGCAGTTGAAAACTTGCTCCCCATTCCTAAAATACTAACAAGAACTACAAGAATTATTGTTATATCTATCCAAGTTATTTTTTTCTTAAACATATTCTTCCTCCTAAAGCTTTTCTGCATTGGATATTCTACCATAAAATATAGAATCTCCGACTCTCAAGGTAACGAACTGTCCTATATAATACTTAGAACCCCCAATGGTAATTCCATTAGGCCCTAATTTTCCATTTGTCTCCATAGTTATATAAATTGAGGACCAACCTTCCTTTGTAGATTTAACCTGGTTTCCTTTCGCGTCCTCTCCCCAGGAAACTGATGGCCCTACCTCTACATCAACTACTTTACCAAAGCTCATGTTTAGCAATGTTTCAGTAGTAGGATCATCTATCTTTACATTGTTTGCTGTAAAGCTATTGACCTCTTCTTGATAGAATGTAACACTAAGTTTATCTCCAGTATTTGTAACTGCCCCTTTTTGTGAAAAGAGTCCAAGTCTATTAACAAGAAACAATCCTGCTATAATTACTGCAAATATTATTAAAATATCAACTATACTTATCTTGCCAAAAAGCTTGCCATTCTTATCTATCATTTTATCCCTTCCTTTGCTTTGACTCTAAACTAATCCAAATAAAGATTATACGTGCTTTGAGCTATTTTATCAAGGTCAAATTTTTGTTTTACAAGCTCTAAAGCTTTAGAGCTATAGCTATTTCTCAATTCTTCTTCATTTATTAAATTAATAATACTTCTAGCTAAAGCTTCTTTATCTCCATAATCAATTAGTATTCCATCATCATATGTATGGTTTATAATCTCAATTGTTCCACCACTATCCGTTGTTATGACAGGCAACTTTGCCGCTATTGCCTCTAAAATAGATATTCCAAATGCTTCACTTTTAGAGTGCGAAACAAATATATCTGATGACTTCAATATATTTTTGATATCCCTTCTAAAACCAGTGAAGATAACATCATCATTAATTCCCAACTCATAAGACTTTTTTCTCATGGACTCCAATAGAACTCCATCACCTACAAGTACAAATTTAAACTTCTTTTCACCTATTTTATTGTTTTCTGTATACGTCTTAAATAAGTCAATAGAGTCCAATAAAAACTCATGTCCCTTTTCCTCAGTAAATCGAGATACAGAAGTTATTATTAACATATCTTCAGGCATATTGTATTCTTTTCTAAATGTTAGCTCAAAAGGACTTTCCCATTCAGAAATATCTATTCCATTATATACAAGCTCTATTCTTTTTTCAGGTATTCCTTCTTCTAATAATTGATTTTTCACACTGGAGCTAACGGCTATTATTGCATCATCAAATCGAGTTAATAATTTATTTGTAAGTATTACCCCTTTTGAGTTTTCTAATAGCATATGTCTAGTATTTATAAGCTTAGGCCTATTCCCCAATAATTTACTAATAATAGAAATATAATTTTCACGTAAAAAATGTGTATGTACTACATCTATAGAAAGCTCCTTACAGATTCTTTTAAGCTTCTTAGCAGCATTTATATCAAAAGGTCCTTTCATATCAAGATGTATTAACTCAATATCCATGTCTTCAAACATCTTTCTACCGATACCATCCTCTGAATAAGCTAAATAAAACTTGCAAGTTTTATTGTGCAATTTCTTAGCTAAGGAATATATATAGGTCTCCGTTCCACCATTTCCCAAATAATTTAACAGATGTAAGACTTTTTTCATTATACCACCACCTAACTATATTGTGTATTATAACATTTATGGGAAAGATTTAAAACACTAAAAAAGAAGCCTATAATCTGGCTTCCTTTATTCTACATACTCAACATCAAGATGTACTGCCTCTGGCATTGTCTTAAGATTTGTCTTTACTATAATTATTGGATAATCATATTCCTGGGATACAATTTCATTTGGATTAGGATCGATGAATTTAGCATTTACAACTAAGTCATATTTATCTTCTCCATATGATTCCATCTGTATAGAATCAATGTCTACGAAATATCCCTTGGATTTTTTCTCTCCTCTTGTAACTATAACATAGATATCATCCTGAAATTTACATGTCAATGCCCTTTCTTCCATAATGTATTTTGGCAAAGCTTCCTGGATTTCTATAGGTAAATCTTCCATCTCTACTGCCTTGAAGCCGACGTTTCCATCGTTACTCTTTAGTATCTTTGGAACTATAAGAGCCCCTAGTATAATTATAAGTGCAGCCCCAAATATCAAATATTTCTTCACATATATCCCCCCTATCATGCTTTGTTTAATTTTATTCATGTCCAAAGGAATATATGCTAAGCTGTTTTTTGTTATTCCAAGCTCCAGTAGAAATGGCTTATGTTGTACTTTTAAGTCTCTCTAAAATAATTCTAATGCAGTATTTACTACATTATCTACTGTTATATTAAATTTTTCAAATAATTGTTTTGCCGGTGCACTTGCTCCGAAGGAATCAATTGAAATTACCTTACCTTCTAAACCTACATATTTATGCCATCCAAAGGAGATTGCAGCTTCTACAGCTACTCTCTTTGTTATGTTCTTAGGCAATATGCTGTTTTTATATTCTTCACTCTGCTCTTCAAATAATTCCATTGAAGGCATACTTACAACTCTAACTCCAATATCCTTTTCTTCAAGTATTTGGGCTGCTTCATATGCTAATTGTAATTCAGAACCAGTTCCTATTAGTATTAAATCTAATTTATCTTTTTCATTCTTAACTATATATCCACCTTTTAGGGCATCTTTACTTGTACCTTCTATATTAGGTAATCCCTGTCTTGATAAAATTAAGCCTACAGGCGTATCTTTTCTATTTAAAGCTAAATACCAGCCAGCCGCTGTCTCTATATTATCTGCTGGTCTATAGGTAATAAAATTAGGTTGTGCTCTAAATACTGCAAGCTGTTCTATTGGCTGATGAGTAGGTCCGTCTTCTCCAACACCTATACTATCATGTGTTAATACATAGGTTACAGGTAGATTCATCAATGATGATAGTCTCATGGATGGCTTCATATAGTCAGAAAATATGAAGAAGGTACCACCATATGGTCTCAAACCTCCATGCAATGCCATACCGTTAAGTGCAGCAGCCATACCATGCTCTCTAACACCAAAGTGTATATTTGAGCCAGCATAATTTTCAGGTGAGAATGTTTCTCTATTCTTCATATTGGTTTTATTGGATGGAGCCAAGTCGGCAGAACCTCCAATAAAATTCGGAACCTTATCTGCAATTCTGTTTATTAATACACCTGATGCTTCTCTTGTAGACATTGGTTTTTCAAATGACCAAAATTCGTCTGAATCAAGATAATCCATAGGTAGCTCAAGTTTTAGCCAGCTTTCTAATTCCTTAGCTAGCTTAGGGTATTTCTCTTTATATGCATTGAAGTTTTCTTCCCATGATTTTTCCTCTGCCACACCTGATTTAACAATAGAATTCATATTTTCTCTTACTTCCTCAGGTACATAAAATTCATCTTCTCCAGCCCATTTTAACAACTTTTTCATAGCGACAATATTGTCGGCGCCTAATGGTTCTCCGTGAGCAGATGCCTTTCCTTGTTTAGCTGTACCATATCCTATTTCAGTTCTTATTTCTATTAATGAAGGCTGAGCTTTATTTTCCTTCGCTAATTTTATTGCTTCTTCAATCTTTTCTATATCATTTCCATCTTCTACATACAATGTTTCCCAACCTAATGCTTCAAATCTCTTTCTAACATTTTCGGTAAAGGCTAAGTCAGTTGAACCTTCTATTGATATTGAATTAGAGTCATATAATACTATTAATTTCCCAAGCTTTAATGTACCTGCAAGTGAAGCAGCCTCATTGCTGATGCCCTCCATTAAGCAACCATCACCGGACAATACATAGGTATAATGATCTATAATGTTGAAATCATCCTTATTAAACTTTGCTGCAAGATGAGCTTCTGCCATTGCCATTCCGACAGCTGTTGATATTCCTTGACCCAATGGTCCTGTTGTAGCCTCTACTCCTGTGGTATGCCCATATTCTGGATGCCCCGGGGTCTTGCTGTTTAATTGTCTAAAATTCTTTAAATCTTCAATAGTGAGACCATATTCAAATAAATGTAATAAAGAATATAATAAGGCAGAACCATGGCCTGCAGACAATATAAATCTGTCCCTATTTATCCATTCTGGATCTTTGGGATTATGTTTCATTATCTTTGACCAAAGTGTATATGCCATTGGTGCTGCGCCTAAAGGTAGTCCCGGGTGTCCTGATTTTGCCCTTTCTACTGCCTCAGCACTCAATACTCTTATGGTGTCAATTGTTAACTGATCAATATTCATAAAAATTACCTCCTCAAAACTTTAACTAACATATAGCATTCTTATTTAATATAACTTGAATCATAAATTTAGGCAATGCCATTTGCCTTTTTATTCTGGAAGGGTCTTTTATTAGTCTATAAAACCACTCCAATCCCAATTTAATAAATATTTCTGGTGCCCTTTTTGAATTGCCTGCCAGAATATCCATCACTCCGCCATTACCTATAATAACTTTTCCTTTTAGTTTGTTTTTATTTGCATCTATCCAAAGTTCTTGTTTTGGAAAACCTAATCCTACAAAGATAATATCGGGAGCAGATTTGTTTATACATTCTATTATCTTTTCCTCATCAGGCTCATTAGATAGACCTAAGTGACTGCCCTTAAAATAACCATGGTGAAAGCCTGCTATTCGTACATTTGGATAATCACTTTGTATTCTGCGGACAGCATCTTCTGCAACTCCATCTTTGCCCCCCAAGAGATATATACTATAGTTATTCTCATTTGCGATTTCTAACATTTTTATTGAAATGTCATATCCAGTTACCCTTTCCTTTAAGGGTTTATGTCTAATTTTAGAACCATAAATAAGACCAATTCCATCAGGAATTATTAAATCCCCATCGTTTAGCAAGTCTTTTAAATCATTATCCTCTTTAGCAGTCATTACTATTTCAGTATTTGGAGTATATATTGTTTTTAGTGTATTACCCTCTAAATATTCCTTTATCAGTTCAATAGTTTCCTCAAAACTTATATTATGTATATTTACCCCAAATATCTTTACTATTTCCATCTTTTCACCTACCTTATTTTTTCATAGGCCAGCCTTATGTTTTCTAATGCCTTATTTTTTAACTTGATGGTTTGGCTTTCTAAGTCCTTTTTTATTTGTTCTTTATTTTCCCAAACCTTATCAATATTGAATATTAATTCTTCAGACTTCAATGATTCAACATTGTTCATATATTTCATGCCTATACTTTCTAATATTCCTTCTACCTTTGGGTCATATACCAACCCCACCATTGGTATCGATTGGGTTGCAGCGTATATTAAAGCATGGAGCCTCATAGCAACTATTATATCTAATTCCTTAATAATTCCCATAATCTCCTCTACAGAATATTTATTTTCAAGAACAAAACAATTTTCTTCCTTTACAAGCCTTGATATTCTCTTACTTATGGCTAAATCTTCGGGATAATGCATAGGTATCAATACGACATTAGCATTGTATTTATTTCTTATATCTTCAATTGTACATGCAATAATCTTATCCAAATCATCCGCTCTTTTCCATTCCCTTACAGAAATACCGATTAGGTGTTTATTCCTTGGGATTCCCTCTTTGATAAATATCTGATCTACAATTTCCTTAGGAGCTGGTTCCAAAGTAAATACAGGGTCTGCTGTAACGGATATATTTTTATTATTTACCCTCATATCTTCTAAGAATTCTTTGGAATTCTCATCTCTTAGTGTTATTAAATCTACTTTGTTTAAGATTAGTCTTGTAAGAATTCTATTGTATTTCTTATTTATAGGTCCTATACCATTGGCATAGACCATAACAGGCTTCTTGAATATTTTTGCTAAGGTCATGACGGCTAAATAGTACAATAATGACCTTGTACTGGTTATATCCTGTAGTAAACTTCCGCCTCCACTTATAAGTAATGAAGCTTCTTTAACTGCACTTAAAACCTCTTTTGACTTAAATCTATTTACAGCTTTTACAGGATACATGCTTTCAGTTTTAGCAGGATTATTGGATAGCACAGTTATATTCAAATTCTTATCTAGTTCTTTAAGATCCTTTACAATGGCTTTTAAAATAGCATCATCTCCACTATTATCAAAGCCATAATATCCAGACATAAGTATTGATTTAACATGTCCCATAATATTACTCCTTCTTTAAAATTTACAATTTCAATTCACAGTTCACAAATTCCAATTCACAATTCAGAATTATTATGGTCATTCTTTTGGGTCTAAAACCCGAGATCCT
>DAIUFH010000057.1:0-4667 GCA_036844705.1 Tissierella sp. | reverse complement strand
ATCCTGAGATAGCAGCATAAGCATTTCCTATGAAGGATCTAGGGTCTAAACCTGATATTCTTCACTACGTTCGGAATGACACATGACCGCAGGTCATCTTAACTCTTAGTTCTTAGTTCTTCACTCTTAACTATCTTTTTATATATCTCCAAATGTGTTTTTGCCATTGAATCGTAGGAGAAGTTTTCCTTTGCATTGTTGTAAAGTTCCTTGCCCATTTTCTCCAACAGCTCTTTATTATCTACTAAAGTTATGATTCTCTTTGCCAAAGCATCATATTCCCCTACATCAAATAGATATCCATTGAATCCATCTCTTACCAAATTTGCTATGCCGCCTACATTAGTTGAGATTATCGGCTTAGACATTCTAGCGCCTTCTAAGATTACATAAGGGAAGCTTTCACTTACAGAGCACAATACATTTATATCAATGGCATTGAAAAATGAATTCATATCCTTAACAAAACCTAAAAAATGCACATTATCTTCTATTCCAAGTTCAGAAACCATATCCTTTAACCTACTGTCTAAATTTCCTTCGCCTGCAATTAGAAATTTTATATCTTTTCTATCCTTTAGTATTTTATCTGCAGCTTTTATAAATGTTTCATGGTCTTTAACTAAGTCAAGTCTTGCCATGATTCCAACTATTTTTTTATCCGCTGCTTCTATATTATATCTAGATAAAAAACTATTCTTTGACGCATAATCTAAATCACTATCAAAATCAATTCCATTATATGCTACAAATATGCTATCACTATTAAAGCCTCTTTCTACCAGCATTTCTTTGAAAGTATCAGAAATTGCTATAAAATATTTGAACTTCTTTAACGCTACTGTATTCAATGTGGTATAAATAATTCTCTTGTAGAAATTATCCTTAAAATCAAGCTTGTAATCACTATGCATAGTTGTAATCATTGGCTTTTTAATTTTATGTCTAAGAAACATAGCTATAAAGTTTGCTCTAGCTCCATGGCAATGTATTACCTGATAATCTTCTTTTGCAATCTCATCTGCAAGTCTAGTTATAACACTCATATCGGATCGGCTTTTTTGCTTATACACTTCAATATTTAACCCCTCTGCCTTAGCATCAGTATAGAATGTATCCTCAATAAAGCATATTATTTTAGTGTCAATTAGCTTATTTAATCCTTTTAATAGAGAGATAATATGGGTTTTTGCACCTCCAGTATCACCCCCGCTTATTAAGTGAAGCACCTTCATTCTTTAAACCCCCTAAGAAGCTATCCTTTCTGAACACTTCTATTATTTCCTAATAAACATCAATTACTACTTAATCTGATACCCTCCTCGGACTAGAAAAATGGAATCAGTACTACAATGTACCCCTCTCCCATCATCTCGTGGTATTATAAGGAGATGGTTGGAAGGTATAGAAACATCCTTTCCTATATCTACTCCTGCTGTGACATCAGATAGACCACCTAAATCGCTTATTACAGCTGTTGCATTACCACTTCTAAGTATAATTTCTGTACCGGCATCAGCAATCAGAAATTGTCCCCTTGAGACATTAACTACTTCTAAGGAATTGTCTCCGCCGTCTGTGTTTCCACCTGCGGAACCTAATTTGGTATCGATATATGATTTAACCTGTTCTATACTCCTATTAACATAGCTTAGTGTCACCAAAGGGTCATTTTCATCACCAGGTTCTGAGAATACAACTGATGACCCAAGCAATAATACAGCCGCACCTATGGCTAAATATGACTTCTTAATTTTCATATGTATAAACCTCCTCTGATAATTCACAATTCACAGTTCACAATTAATTACTAGGGATTTCTTCGATAGCAATAATTATACTGTCAGCCTCAGAATAACAAAATCATTCACTCTTAATTCTTAGTTCTTAATTCTTAGTTCTTAGTTCTTAGTTCTTACCTCTTAATTCTTACCTCTTAGTTCTTACCTCTTAGCTCTTAGCTCTTAGTTCTTAATTCTTACCTGCTTTCCATTATACTATAAAAGTTGAAAAAAATAAGCATTTATCAATTCTTTTTTTAGAATTAAAAAATGCTTATTTTTTTAATATGTATTGAGGAGTTAATTTTATTGTATGTTAAGACCTAGGCTTATCTTCAATGCATCGTCTACAGATCTCATCATATCCTCGTTAAATTTACCAATTTTCTCTCTAAGTCTTTTTTTATCTATAGTTCTTATTTGTTCCAATAAAACTACTGAATCCTTTGGCAGTCCAAAGTCAGGAGCGTTTATCTCAATATGAGTTGGAAGTCTAGCTTTATTTATCTGTGATGTTATTGCAGCTATTATAATTGTAGGGCTATATTTATTTCCAACATCATTTTGTAAGACCAGTACTGGTCTTACTCCCCCTTGCTCCGAGCCAATTACAGGACTTAGGTCAGCGTAAAAAATGTCACCTCTTTTAACTATCACCATATCTCACACCCTAATCTAGCTTCATACATATTCAAATCGAACATGTCTTGTTCCAATCCCATCTCAGCAAGGGTTAAATTTATTTGACTCATTTCACAATAACCGTTTTTTAGTCTTTCGTATATATCGCGATCTGATCTCTTCTTTAACGAAGTAATGAAATTTTTGATAATGAGTTCAGATTTAGTATTGATTATCATTGGAAGCATTTTATCTACTTCCACTTCCGCCATAAATTTGCACCCCCTAAATAGAGAAAATGGTATAAAATAATTATATAATTTAAATATTATTAATGCAACTTAAATAAAATTTAACAATTTCTATTATTAATATCTAATTTTTTGTAAAAGCAAAATCATCATATTTAATAATAACTCTTGGATTGTTATTTGAATCGGTAATATGCATCATATAAGGAACAAAATCCTTCTTTCTCAACCATATAATCTGCTCATGATTGTATTTGTTTTTATCTGTTACCTTGTTGAAAAAAACGTAATATTTCACTCCATTAACTTCTTCTTCATGTATAGATTTAATCTTATCTCTTTCACTGAAAAACTTTCCAATCAATAACCCTTGATCAAAATTTTTAACAGAGCTCAAAGTAATCGATTGTTTAATAGTTGCATTATTTATATGAATTTTATCTCCATCATATTCAATAACTATTCCCTTACTCTCAGATGGCTCAAGTATCTTAAGCATATATTTATTACCTAGTGTGTAACTTTCCTTCATTCTATATTCGCTTTCTTTATTATCCATAATTGTCTTCATCTGTAATTCAGTTCTGTAGCCAGAATATTCATCTAAATGTTTATCGAGCTTTTGTAAAATCCTCCCATCATCGTCATAGCTACAGGATGATAATAACAAACAAATGAATATCGTGAATAATAGAAGCTTTTTCAAATATAACCACCTCTTAATCTTGAACTAATTTCAAGGCTTTAGGTATATGATTTAAAATATCTCCTGCTATGAGCCCATATTCTCCTAATTCGTTCCTAGCAAGATCCCCAGCCAGTCCATGGCAATATATCCCTAGCTTGCATGCTTGAAATGGTTTTATTCCTTGGCATATAAAGCTAATAATCATACCTGAAAGCACATCTCCACTACCTGCAGTAGCCATCCCAGGATTACCAGTTGTATTTTTAAATAAACTGTCCTTATAAGCCACTATGGTTTGATAACCTTTTAGTACGGTTATTACATTATATTTTTCAGCAGTATATTTAGAATAGTAAATTCTATTATCTTGGATTTCTTTTATATCCTTATTAAGCAATCTCGCCAGCTCACCAGGATGAGGTGTTATTACAGTCAATCCTTTTCTATTTGATAATATTTCACTATTATCTATTGCGTTGATTCCATCTGCATCAAGTACTATAGGTCCTTGAAAACTATTAAGCACATTTGCTACTAGCTCTTTTTGTTTTGTCCCTTGCCCAAGGCCCGGGCCGAGAACTACCCCATCTATATTGTTCAATAGCTCTAAACATTCTTTACTTTGAGTAAATCCCTCTACTATCACCTCTGTAAGCTTAATAGACATAATATCTTCAATGTCCTTTGTTACCATACAATATACGAGTCCTGATCCTGATTTCAAAGCAGCTGTAGATACAAGATAAGGAGCACCAGTCATGCCTCTGCTGCCTGCGATTATAGCTACCCTTCCATAGTTTCCCTTATGACTTCTAAGTTTACGCTTTGGTAATAATTTTTTCATATCTTCATCAATACATATAGGTTGTTTTGATAAATTAGCATCTGTTTTAAATCCCGCAGCAATTGCAACGGCATATTCATCTTCATGTGAAATTGATATGTCTATAGCATCAATATTTAAATTAGATAAAACATATCTCAATATATCATTGATAATTATATAAGGCTTATTGTTAGCATCATGAGATATTTCGATATCTTTCCAGCCTATATTTCCAATACCAGTCCCCAATAATTTACTTACTGCTTCTTTTGTAGCAAACATTCCGGATACAGTTTTCGAATCGTGATTTTTACCAGATATATATTCAACTTCACTTTCTGTAAATAATCTTTTATAGAAGCTATCACGTTTATCAGCTAGTATGGAATTTATTCTGCTGATCTTTACTATATCTATACCCGTTCTCATACACAACAACCTCCTATTCTACTATTTTAAACTGTTATATTATAATTAAGTATATCAATGTATATATTATA
>DAIUFH010000056.1:0-14477 GCA_036844705.1 Tissierella sp. | reverse complement strand
TGTTAGGCACGCCGCCAGCGTTCGTCCTGAGCCAGGATCAAACTCTCATTAAAAAATGTGCTAGAGTTTGACTAGCTCTTTGTTTAAAACATAAACCCGAAATTCTTCGCTATGCTCAGAATGACAATGGCTAATGTTTTTGAATTGATTCTTTGTGTTTTCGCAGTTTCGAAACGCAATTTTATTCACTCGTTATACTCGTGTAAAATTGGTTCTCATTGCAAATGACCTACCAACAATTCGCTATCACTCATTGGGTTAGGTCAACTTTTAATTCAAAGTCTCACACTGTTTAGTTATCATAAGTTCATGCTCACTAACGTTCGCATTTTACTTCTCCACTCACGTTGTTCGCTACGCTGTCCGTTTTGTCTTACAACTCGCAAAGCTCGTTGGACAAAATAGCATAAGTTCAATGTCCCTTAGAAGAGACAACTTTTAAAGTTTAACATCTTTCGACAAACTTGTCAACACTTTTTTAAAATTTTTTGTTTGACAAAGATGCTTGCTTAATTGGTAATTATTAATTGCTGCATATGCAGTCAACATCAATAATATTACACTCTTTTTAGTACAATGTCAATACTTATTCAAGAATTTTAATGCCGAATTCTAATGTATATTTTTTGGACTATAAAGCATGTTATATGTCTAATTTACCAGGAGGCAATCATACCATCTGTACGTTTTTCAGTACCACCTATAAGGACTCCATTTTTATCTCTCCATATTATTTGCCCCCGTCCCATATGATAAGGATCTGGCTGAACCTTTATATCGTGTCCCATTCTTTGTAATTTTTTAATTATATGATTAGGAGTGTCTTGTTCTACTTCTACAGTCTTTCCGCCTATCCATTGCCATCTTGTGGCATCCAATGCTGCCTGTGGATTCATATGGAAGTCAATAGTATTCATCAATACCTGCATATGAGCTTGAGGCTGCATCCATCCACCCATAATTCCAAAAGGACCTACTGCTTCATTATCCTTAGTCAAGAAACCTGGTATTATTGTATGATATGGTTTCTTACCTCCAGCTATTGCATTTGGATGATTTTCATCAAAGCAAAAGTTCTCACCTCTATCATGTAAAGAAATTCCTGTTCCTGGCACTACAATACCGGAACCAAATCCCCTAAAATTACTTTGTATCATGGATACCATATTTCCATCTTTATCTGCTGTTGCAAAATAAACAGTTCCACTATATGTTGGGTCTCCTACCTTAGGATCAAGAGCCATATCATTGATTAGTGCTCTTCTATCATTTGCATATCTTTCGGATAACAATTGTTCAGCGGTTACCTTCATAAATCTAGGATCGGTTATATATTCCATAGTGTCAATAAAGCTTAATTTTAAAGCCTCAATTTGTTTATGAAGTGTTTCTACAGTATCTCTCTCAACAAAGTCAAAACCTTTTAATATATTTAAAGCCATCAATACTGTGATACCGTGTCCATTAGGTGGTATCTCCCATACATCATATCCCCTATAATTAACACTTATAGGTTCAACCCATTCAGACTCAAATTTAGCCAAATCATCTATGCTTAAAAACCCGTTATACTTTTTCATAAAAGCATCAATCTTTTCTGCTAGTTCTCCTGTATAAAAAGCTTCTCCATTTGTTTTAGCTATCAATCTTAAGGTATTAGCCATATCCTGATTTCTAAAAACTTCACCAATTTTCAAAGGCCTATTATCGGGCGCAAATGTTTTAAACCATCCTGAAAATTCTTCTGAATCTTTAAATTTGCTATAAATATGGAATGCTTCGTCCCAAAGTCTACCTACATTTGGTTGTACAGCATAGCCATTTTCAGCATAACTGATTCCTTGAGACATACATTCCTCTAAGGATAGTTGTCCAAATTTTTTATTCAAAGCTACCCATCCAGCTGGTGCTCCAGGTACATTTACTGGAATTACTCCATATGAAGGTATCTTTGAGTATCCCCTTTCCTTTAAGGCTGATACAGAAATATTCTTTGGTGCAAACCCACTGGAGTTCAATCCATAAAGCTGGTCTTTATACCAAACTAAAGCAAAGTTATCCGCTCCTATACCATTACCAGTAGGTTCAACTACTGGTAATGTAGTTGCCACAGCTACAGCTGCATCAATTGCATTACCACCACGTCTTAAAATTTCTAAACCCGCAGCAGATGCTAATGGATTTCCTGTAGCTACCATACCATTAGTTGCATAAACAACATTTCTTTGGGATGGATAAGGATAATATAGTGAATCAAAGTTCATAGTGTTTCTTCCCCCTTTTTTAAATAATTCATTAACATTTATACTAGGTTAATTCCTATAAGAATTTCACAAATATTCCAGCAATAATTATTGATATAGAAGTAACAGTTGCTAAACCTGCCACAACATATTTTGGCATCAATACATCCAATATCGCTTGTTTTTCTTCTTCATTTTCCGCTACTGCATTTGCTACCTCAACAGATATTAGGTATGTAGCTGGGAATCCTAATAATTGAGCTACTGATATTCCTAATGCTAAATTCTTTGATCCAACAATCTTCCATGTTGGCAATATACCAATAAAAATATACAATGCTACGAATAGTACTGCAAAGATTACGATAGTTTGTAAACCCAAAGTAGTTAGATCAGCTAATTTAATATTAGCTAACGAAGGAATTATACTTGCAAAAACAGCCATATTTAACAATCCAGAAGCTTTTGATCTATCAAGAATTTTTTCAGGAACAATGCCAAAATACGAAACTATAGCCCCTAAAAACAATGCCCATATTGAGTAACTAATAGGTGTCTTATCTCCTAGCAATGAAGCAATCCATGCAAAAAATGCTGTAATTCCCAAGCATACAAAATTACCATAATATTTATCATATTTTTTGTAAAAAGAAAGCTTCTCCTTTTCGTTGGTTTCTTTATTATTTTTTACCTTATTTTCTACTTTTTTAATCTTATTTTCCCTTAATTCATTGACTACCAATCTGGCTTCCTTTAACCCAAAATAGGATGCAAAAGGAGTTCCAAAGAACTTTTGCACTGCATATAATATTGTTCCTAAAGCAGCAGCTAAAACAAATCCCTCTTTTAAAGCTGCTTCCGTCATAATTTGTGTTGCAACAATACCACCATTTAGTATTGGTATACCAACAATAGCTGCTTCCTTACCTACTATCGGAACTACTAATAATGTTGAGATAATGACTACAACCATTGAAATGATAGCAATTAAAACTGTTCTCCATTCGTCAATTAATTCCCTCATGTTTATCATAGTACCCATATGAAATATGATAAATGCAGATGACCATTTACCTATTGCAGTTAAACCAGCTAACTCTATTATATCAGGTGGCAGGATACCTGTCATGAATCCAACTAAAAATAGTATTAAACTAACAAAGACTGATGATAGTTTTGCTTTTGTTAAAGTTCCTAAAAAATCACCAATTGCAAAGATAAATAAACAAATAAATAAGTAATAGTACAATGATTTCACTCTCCTTTAGTAATTATAAAATGTAATTCTTCACATTATAACATCAAAGCGTCATTAGTGCAATATGCTGAAAGAACTTTTAATAGTTATTTGTAGGAGTAAAGTAGACCCCCAGATAAAATCTAATTGTATGAGATACAAGTAGAGGTGTCGCCAAATAGCGACACCTCACACATATTACTGATATTCGATTTTAATTTTATTGAACATCATTGCCTTTATGGGCTGTAATGTTCAATATGATGTTATTTATATAAGTTCCTTATCCAAAAGGAAATCCATCAGACTGATATTCAGAATACCGTTATCATCATACCAACGCTTTCCAATATCTTTTCTGAAACATTGTAGTTTGCGAATGTTCTTGAAATAGAAAATGCCCTGACAGAGCGTTTATGCTCCGTCAGGGCTACAATCATCTTGACATACTGTATGTTATCACTTTGATTTAGCCTTGCGGTTTTTCCAGACATTGTACAAAATATCCTTAAGGACTAACATTGCATCTTGTTCATTAAATTGATAATCCTGTTTCAATTCATCCAGCATAATATTGATTCTATGGGCATAATTCGGGATATTTACTTCTGCTTGATATTTAAGAAGAATAGGGTACTTTTTCCCCCAAGCATTTGTCCAATCAATTTTTTCTTCTGTTTCTTCGCTGGTTTTGATAAGGCTATTCTCCACCAGTTAAAGTAATCACTTTCGCTAATTTTCTTAACATCGTTTAGCGATACCAATTCAATATTTGTATCACTGTTTACACAAAGGGCGATGTCCGCTTATTTAGACACCGCCCTCATAAATTTTGCATTTTTTAAAAAATGAAGTACGTCTCGTTTTGCAGGGTAAAACGGTACATCATTAGTAAAGCTTTGCGCCTGCAGGGATGTGGTCATCAACCATCAGAAGGTTAAGTCCTTCCTTGCCGTCAACTTCGTGGACTGCGGAGATTAACATACCGCAGGAATCAATGCCCATCATCTGACGTGGCGGCAGGTTTGTGATCGCGATACAAGTCTTTCCAACCAGTTCTTCCGGCCTGTAATACTCGTGAATACCGCTTAAAATAACCCTGTCAGTTCCTGTACCGTCGTCCAAGACGAATTTCAGGAGCTTTTTGCTCTTCGGAACTGCTTCACACTCTTTTACCTTTACAGCTCTGAAATCAGACTTACTGAAAGTATCAAAGTCAACAAATTCCTCGAAAAGCGGTTCTACTTTTACGTTGGAAAAGTCGATTGGAGCTTCAACGGGTTCGGATGCCTCTGCTACAGGTGCGGAAACAGTCTTCTTTGATGTCTCTGTTCCATCGAGTGACTTCATCGTAGGGAACAGCAATACGTCCCTTATACTTGGTTGATCTGCAAGAATCATTATCATTCTATCTACTCCAATGCCAAGTCCTCCAGTAGGAGGTAATCCTACCTCAATGGCGTTTATAAAATCAGTATCCATAGGATGAGCTTCATCATCTCCAGTTTCCTTTTGCTTGACCTGCTCTTCAAATCTCTCTCTTTGATCTATAGGGTCATTAAGTTCAGAAAATGCATTAGCCAATTCCCAAGTGTTCATAAATGCCTCAAACCTATTTGTAATTCTAGGGTCTACCGGATTTCTTTTAGCAAGAGGAGAAACTTCAACTGGATGTCCTGTTACAAAAGTAGGCTGTACTAGATGTTCCTCACAAAATTCTTCAAACATCTCAGATAATATATGACCCCTTGTCATTCCAGGTTTAACCTCAAGTCCCTTATCTTTAGCTATTGCTATTGCTTCCTCATCTGTATTAATAGTAGAAAAGTCAACTCCAGAATATAATTTAACAGCCTCTGCCATATCAAGTCTTCTCCAAGGAGGTGTCAAATCAATTTCCTTGCCCTGATATGTAATAACAGTTGTTCCAAGTGTTTTCTTCGCTACGTATGCAAATAAATCTTCAGTCAATTTCATCATTTCTTCATAGTCAACATAAGCTTGATACAATTCAATATTTGTAAATTCAGGATTATGTCTAGTATCCATTCCTTCATTTCTAAACATTTTCCCCATTTCATATACCTTCTCAAACCCACCAACAATTAACCTCTTTAGATATAATTCGTTCGCAATCCTCAAATTCATATCCATGTCCAATGTATTGTGATGTGTTTCAAATGGCCGCGCATTTGCTCCTCCCGCTACAGGGGTAAGTATTGGTGTCTCTACCTCTAGGAAACCTCTATTGTCTAAATATTCCCTTATAGCTTTTATTATCTTACTTCTTAATATAAAAGTATTTTTAACTTCAGGATTAACAATCAAATCAGTATACCTTTGTCTATATCTGATGTCAGTGTCCTTTAATCCATGCCATTTTTCAGGTAAAATTTGAAGTGACTTAGATAACAAAAGTATATCATTTGCTCTAATTGATATCTCACCGGCTTTGGTTTTAAACACTTCACCTTTTACACCTATAATATCACCTAAATCAAGAAATGATAAATCATTGTATTTTTCTTCCCCTAATGCATCAAATTTTGCAAAGATTTGAATCCTTCCCATACTATCTTGAATATCTATAAAGCTTACTTTGCCATGTCCACGCCTAGACATTATCCTCCCGGCAACAGCTACTTCTTTTCCTTCTAATTCTTCAAAGTTTTCCTTTATCGTTGTACTATAATGAGTATAATCAAATTTTTCAATTAAATATGGACTTTTCCCATTCTCAATTAAGGTCTTTAACTTATCTCTTCTAATCAAAAGCATTTCACTTAAATTAATATTTTCATCCGTTTCCGACATTTTCTTCCTCCTTACTTCGACTACCTAGTAATACTTAATATTTTATACTTAATAATTCCATCCGGTACTTGAACATCTACTTCCTCACCAGTTTTATGACCTAACAACGCACTTCCTACAGGTGATTCATTTGAAATCTTACCTAAAAATGGATCAGCTTCTGCAGAACCCACTATAGTATATTCCATCTTTTCATCATATTCTATATCCAATACTTCTACTTTTGAGCCTACACTTACTACATCAGTAGTAATTTCATCTTCATCAATCAGTTTGGCATTTCTAAGTATATTTTCAAGCTTTATTATTCTTTCTTCTAGTTTTGCCTGTTCATTTTTTGCCTGGTCATATTCTGAATTTTCACTGATATCGCCGAAAGCCAGAGCTTGTTTTATTCTCTCAGCTACTTCTTTCCTTTTAACTGATTTTAAATCGTCCAATTCATTTTCTAGTCTCTCTAACCCTTCTCGAGTTAAAAATACATCTTTCTCAGTCATAAAACTCTCTCCTTTATTATATATCATAAGTCGTGACCTTAGCTAAATCATAGATTTAGACTCCGCGACATCTGACCTACCATCAATTTGCGAAAAAGTCGTCGCAAATTGGGTTAGGTCATAAGTCGGCTTCGTTAGCTAAATCATAGATTCAGACTCCGCGACATCTGACCTACCATCAATTTGCGAAAAAGTCGTCGCAAATTGGGTTAGGTCATAAAAAAATCAAGGCTTTTAGCCTTTATATGAAAATCTATATAAGTTTTAATTATATGATATCAAAAACATTTTCCCACATATATGCAACATATTATAAACAAGCAAATTAAAGTTGTCAAGACTCTATATTCTACCTCTAATCCTTGTTACATTTTTAATATAACTGCTTAGTG
Source organism: Tissierella sp. (assembly GCA_036844705.1). Taxonomy (GTDB): domain Bacteria; phylum Bacillota; class Clostridia; order Tissierellales; family Tissierellaceae; genus DAIUFH01. The sequence goes on along the minus strand of DAIUFH010000056.1, from coordinate 7,294 downwards.
TATATAAATCTCCATTTACATAGATTTTATCAAATGTGCCCTCTGAATTTCCAAGGCTTACATACAGGTCAGAATTGACATAGGTATCTATCATCTTATTCTGTAAATTTGATTTAAAATAAATATCCTCAACATAAAAAACATTTTTATTAGTATCAATAAGTGACTTTAAAGGTTTAGTTTTACTAAAGTCAATTATAACACATTCATTTCTAATATTTCGCTTTTCTATATTAACTTCTTCATTGAAATTGATTATAGTGCCATAGTTTTTAATTATCTTGTCTATATTCTTAGGTTGAAATATCGAAACTCCAGTATATTCAAAAACTTCATTATATACTTCATCCTTTAAGGAATCTTCCAGACCGATTACGGTAAAAAAGTTAATCCTAGCAATCAACAGCTTTATTACATCGATTATTTTCTCTTTGTTTGCACTAATAATTAATGTATCTACAGTATTACAGTCTTTGGATTTATATTTATATATATTCTTAATTAAGTCGGGTATATTTTGCATTCTTATATTATCTCCAGAGCTAAAAATTAATCCAGTACTTTCTTCAATTGTTTTTAAAAATTCTGGAGGTAGCTTATTTGTATCTTCAATATAAATCCTGGTATCCTCATCTGATTTCAATTTCAAAATACCTTCAACAAACAAATCCCAATGCTTTAAATTCATTATATCAAAGGTTTTTAAATTTACTCCTACAATCTTACCTATATTTATATTATCATTGATAATATAATCAATTATTTTAGGTTTAAACCGTGGTAATATAAAATTAGGCAATAGCCTTAATCCATTATCTTTTACATGTTTTTTATATTTATCACCGGTAATAATATAAAATAAAATTTTTTCCCCTCCTCCACTTTTTTTACATTATATGAAGGTGGAATCACACTTATACACTAAGAAGTTAATTCATATAAATATTCTATTAATACTCTTTTTATCTGACTTTTATCAACTATAGTATTAATCTTATTTTTAATCTCATTGGAATTACAAAGTCCCTTTAAATACCAAGCCAAGTGTTTTCGCATTTCTCTGACTCCTACATTTTCGCCCTTAATCTCACATACCATATCCAGATGATATAAAGCCATTTGTATGATTTCCTCATGCGAAGGTGCTTTATCCTCGATTCCATTAATCAGATTTAAAATTCTTTTGAAAATCCAAGGGTTTCCCATAGAACCTCTACCGATTGATATGGCATCACATCCGGTCTCCTCCAACATTCTTATTCCATCTTCAGGCTCAAATATATCTCCATTTCCTATAACTGGTATTGATACTTTTTCTTTGACCCTTCTTATAAAATCCCAGTCGGCTTCTCCAGAATAAAACATATCCCTAGTTCTACCATGTATAGTTATAGCACTAATACCTGCTTCTTCAGCTATTTTAGCAATTTCAATTCCATTTATACTTTCCTTGTCCCAGCCCATACGAAATTTACAGGTAACTGGCTTGTTTGATTCTTTAACAACACTTTCTAAGATAGCTTTTAATAGCTTAGGATTTCTCATTAATGAACACCCATCCCCATTCTTTACTATCTTAGGAGCAGGGCAACCCATATTGATATCAATGATGTCAATATCGTTTCTACAATTAAGATATTTTTGAACAATATAGCCCATGACTTCAGGGTCAGAACCAAATATCTGCAATGCCACAGGCCGCTCTCTTTCATCAATTTTCGTTAGTTCCTTGGTTTTTCCATCATTATAGTACATACCTTTAGCACTTACCATTTCTGAAAATACAAGTCCTGCTCCCATCTGTTTGCAAATAATTCTAAATGCTAAATCAGTAACCCCTGCCATTGGTGCTAAGAATACATTATTTTGAATATCAATTTTTCCTATTTTCATAATTTACCTCAATGCGTAAACAAAAGTAAGTAGCCAATCTACTTACTTTTGTTTCTTTCATATATTATTCTTAATCCATCTAATGTTAATAGTTTATCTATAATATTAATATATTTGCTTTCGGAAGCAATTAAATTAGAAAAACCACCAGTAGCTATTACTGTTATCTCAGATTCACTTACATTCATTTCCTGCATCATTTTTTCGATGATATAATCCACCATTCCGATATAACCATATACTAATCCAGACTGAATACTGTTTACTGTGTTTTTCCCTATTATTTTCTTGGGCTTTATCAATTCAACCTTAGGAAGCTTGGCTGTTCTCATAAACAGTGCTTCAGAGGATATCTTTATTCCCGGAGTAATGACACCCCCACAATAATCACCCTCCTTATTGACAAAGCAAAAGGTATTTGCAGTTCCAAAATCCACTATGATAATTGGCCCACCATATTTATCAAAGGCTGCAACAGCATTAACTATTCTATCAGCTCCTACTTCCTTGGGATTATCATATTTTATATTCATTCCAGTCTTAATACCTGGTCCTATAACCATAGGTTCTTTTTTGAAATACTTAATACTTGCAGCTGGAAGAGTATGCATTAATGTAGGTACTACTGAAGAAATAATAACATCTTCAATATCATTTACATCAATATTATTATATCTAAAAATCTGATCAAATAATAATCCATATTCATCGGAAGTTCTATCTTTATCAGTAGAAAATCTCCAATCCAAAATAAGCTTTTTACCATTAAATAAACCAAAAACAATATTAGTGTTTCCTACATCCATAACTAATAGCATATTATACACCCTCTATTCTCTTTTGCCTCTTTTTAATGCATTAACAACACAGGTAACTATGATTATAGCTATAATAGTTTCAGGAATACCATTAGCTATTCCTACACCTACTATAACTTTTCTTGCTGCTTCTGGATTTTGTCCTAGAGCATTAACAAATCGTTCTGCATATATTATATATGTTATGGTTAAAACTCCTACCGTATTTGTTAAAGTACCAACAATACTTGATATCATTAAATCCAGTGACACATTTTTATATTTAAACAAACTCAAATATGCTAAAACAAGTGACAATACGAGTAATCCTATGTTCATAAGATTTATCCATATACTACCTGCTGCAATAATATTTTTGTAAATCCCAAAACCTAAATAAAATATGATTCCAGCCCATAGTATAAATAAAAATCCCTTAGTTTTTTTATTACCCATCTTCTTAAAGAAATCATATACATAATAAGATACAATTCCAATCAAAACCCTTGGTACTATAGATACCAATGGATTTAGAAAAACAAACGAAACAGGCGTTGGATTCGTAATTGCTTGAAATATACTAAATAAGCCAAATATCAAGCCAACAAAACCACCTACTACAGGTCCTTCCATTATCGCCCCTATAATTACTGGAATATGCATTATAGTCGCTCTTGTTGGACCAACAGGAATAAATCCAAGGGGCGTCATGCCCAATACGGTGGATATAGCGCCAAGTACACCAATGATTGCTAATTTTCTTACGTTAATACCTTTTCTGTTATTCATTTTAATCCCTCCACTCTAGTTCCATTCAAAGGATACCAGTTGTAAATAAAATTTTTTGTTTATAATGTCTGGCTCTAAAAAGATGCCAGCAAACTACCATAGACCCATTATAAATGCAATAAGGTCATTATTCAATAGTTTTTTTAATATCCATATAGGAATACAAATTGTCATACCCTTCTGCGCTCATAATTCCATTTGTAATAGCCATAGACATAACTTCTGCAGCTAGAGTTCCTACAATGTTAACATCAGATTTCACTGAATTTGTAGCCATTGTAAAAATCGTATCCCCATCTAACATTGTATGTACTGGATTGATTGATCTAGCATATCCATTATGTGCCATCTCAGCGACCTTATTTCCTTCAACTTTAGTTAAGATAGCATTTGTAGCAACGACCCCTATAGTAGTATTTCTCATAGGAAAATTTATGTATTTATTTTCTCCTTTTAGAATTCTTATAGTATTTAATAATCTATTATTCTTATAATCGTATGCGCCTGCAATTTGCTCATTTGTCTTAAAATCAAAAATATCTCCAAAACTATTCACAGAAACCATAGCAGCTACAATTAAATCTCCAACTTTAATACTAGCACTACCCAACCCTGATTTCATTGCATTGTCAAGTCCCAATACCTTTCCAACGCTTGCTCCCATACCACAGCCAACATTTCCTTGTCTATTTTCTTCTTTCTTTGCAGATGCAGCCGCATTATAGCCCATATTATAGTCAGGTCTTATTTTATAATCTCCAATATTTAAATCAAATATCACAGCAGATGCTACTATTGGAACCTTTGTAACACCTACATCAAAGCCTACATTCTTCTCCTCTAAATACTTCATAACCCCTGAAGCTGCCTCCAGTCCAAAGGCAGAACCTCCTGCTAAAACTATCGCATGAACTTTGTCCACCATCTTCTCCGCTTTGAACAAATCAGTTTCCCTAGTACCTGGAGCTGAACCTCTAACATCAACACCACCAGTTGCACCTTCTTCACATATAATAACAGTACAGCCTGTCATGCCTTCCTTAGACTGACTATGGCCTACCTTTATACCTTTAACATCAGTAATATAACCTGGATACATAATATACCTCCAATTCACAATTCACAGTTCACAATTCACAATTAAAACCCAAGATTCTTCGATAGCAGTTATTATTCTGTCCGTTTCAGAATGACTTTTTTGTAATGATTATTCTGTCAAAACCAGATTCCTCGGCTACACTCGAAATGACTTCTTGCAGTGAATGACACTTTGAACAATAAAACTTCTCTATGGATATCGAGATGATACATTACTTAATACTAATTAATAATACCCAATTTTAACATAAATAATAAACCCAAAATTCAAATGTGAATTTTGGGTTTAAATAATTCTTCTTAACTCTTAGCTCTTAGTTCTTAGTTCTTAGTTCTTAGTTCCTCTTTTAGCCTCCAAAGAAATTCAACAATAATCCTGCTGCTACTGCAGAACCTATAACACCTGCAACATTAGGACCCATGGCATGCATTAGTAGGAAATTTCTTGGATTTGCTTCTTGTCCTACCTTCTGGCTTACTCTGGCTGCCATAGGTACCGCCGAAACTCCTGCAGAACCTATCAATGGATTGACCTTTCCACCAGTCACTTTGTACATAACCTTACCAAATAGAACTCCTCCTGCTGTACCTATACTAAATGCAATTAATCCTAATGCAATTATTTTTAAGGTATCAGGTGAAAGGAATGTTTGAGCATTTGCAGTTGCGCCTACAGTTGTCCCTAAAAATATAGTAACAATATTCATAAGTTCATTTTGGGCTGTTTTTGATAATCTATCTGTAACCATTGTTTCTCTTAAAAGATTTCCAAACATAAGCATACCAATTAGTGATGCTGCTGAAGGTAATATTAAAGAAACAAACACTGTAACCACTATAGGAAATATTATTTTTTCCTTTTTAGATACAGGTCGTAGCTGTTCCATAACCACTTCTCTCTCTTCCTTTGTCGTAAGAGCTTTCATTATAGGTGGCTGAATTAATGGTACCAATGCCATATATGAATATGCTGCTACTGCTATAGGTCCAAGTAAGTGTGGTGCTAACTTAGATGTTAGATAGAGTGCTGTAGGACCATCTGCTCCACCTATAATTCCTATACTAGCTGCCTCTTGAGGAGAAAATCCTAATAAAACTGCTCCCATAAATGTGATGAATATTCCAAGCTGTGCTGCAGCACCTAATAATATACTTTTAGGATTTGCAATAAGTGGACCAAAGTCAGTCATCGCTCCGACTCCAAGGAATATTAAAGGAGGATAAATCCCTAATTTAACTCCCTGATATAAGTAATATAGTAGTCCACCAGTCTGTACTGTTTGTGAGACTAGCTTACCTGTCGTTGGGTCAGTTACGATTTCAGTAACAGGCGGAGCCATAAGTCCGGCTAATGGTAAATTAGCTAATAGCATACCAAATGCTATTGGTACTAACAATAAGGGCTCAAATCCTTTATATATTGCCAGGTATAACAATACAAAAGATATAATTAGCATTACAACCTGACCTAATTCAAGAGTACTGAACCCTGTACTTCCTAAAAACTTCATAAATACATCTGCCAGATTCATCAATATCATCCTTTCGCCTGAAATTACTCAAGAACTACTAATTTATCTCCTGTATTTACACTTGAGCCAGTTGTTGTTGCTATGCTAACTACCTTACCGTCTCTTGGTGCCAATATTTCATTTTCCATCTTCATGGCTTCAAGTATTAATAATACATCTCCAGCTTTTACAGTATTTCCTTCTGAAACTTCAATTCTTAATATATTTCCTGGCATAGGTGCCTCTACAACCTCTTGACCAGCAGAAACAGCTACTTCTTTCTTAGGAGCTGGAGCCGGTGCAGGTGCTGCCTTAGGTGTTGCAGCAGGAGCTGGTGTCGATGCTGCCGATCTTGGAGCTGACGCAGCTGGTCTTTGAATTTGTGCTCCACCCTTTACCTCTTCAACTTCAACTTCATAAGAATTTCCATTTACATTTATAACAAATTTTCTCACGCTTATGACCTCCATTGTTTTATAGTTTACCTAATAACTGCTCTTTTCTTCCCATATCTGACCAAGGAGAAGCACCTTGAGGAACTCTTCTAATAGTCTGAATATTTATATCTGGAATCCCTACTCCTAAATTCGCAGCTATAGCTGCTGATATAACAGCTACTAGTTCTTCATAGTTTACATCATCTTGTTGCTCATCTGCCATTATTGTATTATCAAATTCTCCAATATCATCTACATCTACAACATCTGCTGGCTTTTTTACATCCGATTTTTTCTTATCAGTAGATAATACTTTGATTCTATTTATTATACCTGCTATAGCTATTAAAACCAAAAATACAACTACCATACTAAATATTGTAACGATTACACTATCGAAAAAACTAATTTTACTTATCATAAAATCACCTCATTAAACTGGCAAATTGCCATGTTTTTTGCTAGGTCTATTCTCTCTCTTTGACTCAAGCATATCAAATGCCGATATAAGTCTAGGTCTAGTTATGCTAGGTACTATAACATCATCAACAAATCCTCTTTGTGCAGCTATATAAGGATTTGCTACAGTATTTCTATATTCCTCAATCTTTTCTTTTCTTGTAGATACAGGATCATTAGAATTTTGAATGTCCTTTTTGAATATTATATTTGCCGCTCCATCTGGTCCCATAACTGCAATCTCAGCATTTGGCCATGCATATACTTGATCAGCCCCTAAGTCCTTACTGCACATTGCTAAGTAAGCTCC